>CANQBW010000006.1 GCA_947589565.1 uncultured Clostridia bacterium
AGATCGCAGACGCCAAAAATACTCCCCAACCGGTCGCAAAATCCGAAAATCCTCAGGAGGACCCGGAAACCGAATTTAAACTGGGAAGGGGTTATTATCGCCAAGGGGATTACGATAAGGCAATTCTCTATCTCGAAAAAGCAGCTCAAGCCGGACACGCAGAGGCACAATATTACCTCGGACGCTGTTACGAAGAAAGCTATTTAGTATTTGATCCCGAAAAAGCATTTGCGTTGTATGAAAAGGCGGCTCGGCAGGGAAACGCAGAGGCGCAATTTACTCTCGGCGAATGTTATACATATGGAAACTGCGGCGTTGAGAAAAATGACGAAAAAGCTGCGGAATGGTACGAAAAGGCGGCCCGGCAGGGAAACGCGGACGCACAAAACCGTCTCGGAAGCTGTTATTATTTCGGAACCGGAATTGCACTGGATTACAAAAAGGCCGTGGAATGGTATACAAAATCAGCTCAGCAAGGAAACGTTGAAGCACAAAAAAATCTCGGAGACTGTTATTATTTTGGAGACGGTGTTGAGAAGAATGACGAAAAAGCCGTAGAATGGATCGAAATAGCGGCTCGGCAAGGAGACTCGGAAGCAAAAAATAAACTGCGAGGTTTGAAAAGAGATGGCGTTTCGGCGGCAAAAGAGGCTTTGAAGCGGCTCAAATAAAATGGAAGGGACGGAGAATTTCTATGGAAAAATTTTTATGTACGGTCTGCGGCGGCGAGCTTAAACGTGGAGAGGGGAACCTCTTTCAGTGCAAACACTGCGGCGCAAAATTCAGGGATGGGAACAGGGCGGACTCTGCCATCGAGTATTTCAACCGTGAGAAACAGGAGCAGCGTGCGCGGGCGTGTATGAATCTCTATTCCGCCGTCAATGACGCGGAGGAGTACGACACGGACAGCATTCTGAGCTATGCGCGGGAGCTCAAGCGCCTCTGTCCCGATCACTTTTTGGCGAACTTTTACGAGGTCGCCTGCGGGGACGACGAGCGGGAGATCAAGCGCTTTCTCGAGGGGATCGACGCTCAAAAGGACGGCATTTATCTTCGTCAAGTGATCGGATTTATGCTCCGCATTGCGGAACTCAAGCATATTTCTTCCCTCAAAGCCCTTCTGGAGCGCGCGAAAAACCAAGGCGTGCTCGAAAGCGGCGAGTATAACGATTGCATGACCAAGATCGAAAAACTCGAGCGGGATCTCGATTCGGGAAAATTCGACCCGAGCAGCCGACGGGACGTCTTTATCGCCTATTCGAGCAAGGACATGGACGAGGTCAACCGCGTCGTGGAGTTCCTCGAAGAGGAGGGAGAGATCACCTGCTGGACGGCTGCGCGGAATCTGCGGCACGGCAAGGGCGGACTTCAGAACTATTGGGAGGGGATCACGACAGCGATCTCGAACTGTTCGGGGATCGTGTTCATCTCGACCAAAAACTCGAGGACGCTCGAATGCGAGGCGGTCCACAAGGAAAAAAATCGCTGGGGAATGGTCGGCGAACTTCCCTATATCGAAAAAAATCATCCCGAGATGTTCCGTCTGCAGTACTTTCCCCCTTCGGACAAGGGGGGCTGCACCGAGGGAGCGCGGCGGGTTTTGGATCGCTTCTTCGCGGGCGTGGAGGATTGCCGTGACCTCAAGACGCTGCGGGAATGGGTCATTGAAAAAAAGCTGAACGCGGAGACGGAGCTTCTGAGCGCCGGGAAGGAAAGAGACGAAGAGTTCAAATTCTGCAAAAACTGCGGCGCGGAGAATAAAATGACCGTAAAATTCTGCTCGGAGTGCGGCGGGAACGAGTTCTGTGATTCGCGTGAGGAATATATCAGATTTTCCACCGAAAAGCGCATCCGCGAAGAGTATGAGAAAAAAATCCGCGAACTGCAGGAGGCGCAAGCCTCCTCGCTCAAAAGAGCGGAAGAGGCGGCAAAAGTCCCCGCTTATCCCACTCTGGAAAATTACGAACGTGAGGAGTTCGAGATCGAGGGAACAACCTTAAAGGAATATAAAAAGAAGGACGCTTCGGGCGAAGTCCGCATTCCCGAGGGCGTCACGAGGATCGGAGATTCGGCATTTTCCGACTGTAAAAACCTCACAAGTGTCATAATTCCCGGGAGCGTCACTGCGATTGGGGATAATCCATTTGCGTTTTGCCCCTCTTTGGAAAAGATCGAAGTCGAGTCGGGGAATCCGAAGTACATCAGCCGCGGCAATTGCTTGATCAACAAAGAGACGAAAGAATTGATTTCGGGCTGCAAAAACAGCGTCATACCGACGGACGGAAGCGTCGATATGATCGGGATATGGGCATTCCGGGGGTGCAACATCACCAAGATCGAGATTCCAAAGACGGTCACCGAGATTGCAAAAGGCGCATTTTGCTATTGCCAAGTTCTTACAAAGATCGTGATCCCAAAGAGCGTCATTAGCATTTGGGTTCAGGAGAGCGATTTCAGATTCGAACCCAATCTGTTCAGCGGATGTACTTCTTTGAGAGAAATCGAAGTGGAAGAGGGGAATCCGGTATACATCAGCCGCGGAAATTGTCTGATCGAAAAAGAGACCAAGACCTTGATCGCAGGCTGCGTAAATTCCGTCATCCCGACGGACGGAAGCGTCGTTGAGATCGGGGTAAGTGCATTTTTCGGATGTGATGAGCTCAAAAAAATCTTCATTCCGGATGCCGTGACCTCCATCGGAGTATTTGCATTTGGTTACTGTAGAGACCTGACCGAGATCGCGATTCCCAAGGGCGTCACCTCAATCGAGGAATCGGTATTTTTCGGGTGCGACAGTCTTTCAAGTGTCTCCATTCCGAAAGGTGTCACCTCAATCGGAGGGTTTGCGTTTAAGTTGTGTACTCATCTCACAAACATTTCGATCCCGGAGGGCGTTGTCTCGATCGGAGAAATGGCATTTTACGGTTGTATCAACCTCAAGAGTATCGTGATTCCGAAGGGCGTTGCCGAAATCGGATTTTCCGCCTTTGAGCGATGCAAGAGGCTTTCCGTTTTCTGCGAAGCGGAGAGAGAGCCCGAGGGATGGAGCAAAGCTTGGAATTCCGGCAAAAGGCCCGTCGAATGGGGATATTTTGGGCCCGCTCCGGAGCCAAAAGAGGAAAGCGACGGTTATCCGACTCTTGAAAACTACGACCACGAGGAGTTCGAAATCGAGGGGACTGTTTTAAAGAGATATAACATGATAGACGCTTCGGGCGAAGTCCTCATTCCCAGAGGCGTCACGGAGATCGGGTTGTGGTGTGCGTTTTTCGATTCCAAACGGATCATGATTCCGAAGAGCGTCACTTCAATCGAGGGTCAACCATTCAAAGCAGGTTTCCAATTGGTAAAAATCGAAGTCGAAGAGGGAAATCCGAGATACATGAGCCGCGGGAACTGCCTGATCGACAAAGAGACGAAAGTCTTGGTCGCGGGCTGCAAAGAAAGCGTCATTCCGACGGATGGGAGCGTCACTTCGATCGGACACGCTGCATTTTTCCTCTGCAGCAACCTTACAAGCATTGCGATCCCGAAGAACATAACTTCGATCGGATACAGTGCGTTCAACCGTTGTTTCTCTCTCACAAGCATTGTCATCCCGAAGAGCGTCACCTCAATCGGGAAAGAGGCATTTTTCGGCTGTAAAAACCTCACGATCTACTGCGAAGCGAAGAGTAAGCCCGAGGGATGGAGCGAAGATTGGAATCTCGACAAGAGACCCGTTGTATGGGGACATCGCACTTGATTTTGGGCGTAAGAAATATAAAATTTGAGTAAAAATAGTAAAAAAATGGTAAAATACCATTGACATGCGTAAAAATCTGTGATATAATCAATTTCGGAAGGAGGATCGAATGAGCGAAAAAATCGACGAGACGGAAAACGACATGGGGGAGAGGATCAGGCTCCTTCGTGTGAGTTTTAAGAAGACGCAGAAGGAAGTTGCGGAATATCTCAACATTTCGCAGCAGACCTACAGCAGGATCGAGCGGGGAAAGACGCCGGTCGACAGCGCCATCGTCAAACAGCTCTGCGAACTCTACGGCGTTTCCGCGGATACGCTGCTCGGGATCAAAAAGAGGGAAGAGCCCAAAGCCGAACCCGAGCGCATGGCATTCGGCGGGAACGAGGCGGAGTTCGAGCTGTTCTATAAGGCATGGATAGATTACAAAAAGAATGAAGGAGAGAAGCAATGAAGTGTCCCAAATGCGGATATGAGTTTCGTGGATCAAAAGACGTCTGCCCCGCGTGCGGCGCGGCGATTCCGCCGCCTGCCCCCCAAAAGAGGGAAGAGAAGACTTCCGTCTTTCTCAAGTATTCGGAATTTTTGAGCGATGAGGCGCTCTACAAAGCCGCGGTCTGCAAGCTGAACGGGATCGAGGTCTCCAAGAACGAAAAGGACGCGTTCGACATGTTCCTGACGCTCTCCTTCCGCGGATATCCCGACGCGATGTATCAGCTTTCCGATCTTCTCTTGAAGCGGGATCCGCCGGACACAGAGACCGCGCTGCGCTGGCTCAGGATCGCGGCTTCCGAGGGGCACAAGCCGAGCCGTCTGAAGCTCGAGTTTCTGAACGCTCCCCCGGAAGAGGAAAACCCGACCCCGCCCTCTCCCGCACCCGAGCCCCCGAACGTTGCGCCGAATCTGATGAACCTGATCCGTGAGGCGCTGCCGAATATCGTCTGTATCAAGGCGGTCTCCGAGACGGAGACGGAGAGATTTTCGATGAAGGGCACCGGCTTTATCGTCGAGGGCGGATATGTCGTCACCAATGCGCACGTGATCGGACAGGATCCCATCAGCATCGTCGCCCGGTTCGATCCGAAGATCGACGACTGCATCTATTCCCTGAGACCTCTCTGTGCCTCCGAAGAGACGGATATCGCCGTTCTCAGGTTCAGCGGGCTCAAGAATGAACAGATCTCAAAGCGCAAAAATCTTGCGCTCAGATATGGGAATGTCGAGAGCGGGGAGGACGTGTATACCATCGGAAACCCGCTCGGGATCGGCCTGAGCGTCAGCAAGGGGATCGTTTCGCACCCCGGCAGGGAACTCAATATCACGAAGGGACACGAGGTCATCCAGACCGACTTCACGATCAATCACGGAAACTCCGGGGGACCTCTTTTAGACTATCGGAACAACGTCCTCGGGATCGCCACCTTCTCGCTCAAGGGAAGCGAAGGGGGAATGGCAATGTGCGTCAGTTCGAAGGACATCGCCGAGATCCTCGGCATACTCAAAGCGAAAAAATTATAAAAGGAGACATTTGATATGGTTTTGGAGATCAAACCCCGCGGCGACTGCCTCGTCTGGGAAAATCCGCCCGCAAACGGAGATTTTGAAAGGCATGTGCACCTCTCCGTCCCGATGGGCTGTCAGGCGTTCCTTGTCGTGGACGGATCGGTCACGAATACATTCAACGAGGGCGGACACGACCTCGACCTCAAACTTGCACTCAAAGAGCGCAAGAACATACTCATCCTCGGCGCCATCTGCGACAGAGTTTTCAATCTGCCGATCGGCGCGGGCGGGATCGGATTTTACGACAGAAAGTCGAAGACGCAGATGGAGGCGGGCGTGCATGGGGAATGCACCTGCAGAGTCATCGACGGTCTGCGCATTTACAGAAGTTTCGGCAAGACGACGGTGACCGCCGAGGAAGTGCAGGAGCGCATTCGCAAAATTTTGCAGCAGGAGATCGCCGCCGTGCTCTCCGGTTATCTCGAGGAGAATGACTACCGCTCGTTCGGGAGCTGCATTTCGGATATGTCCGCCGATATCGCGAAAAAATATCGCGAGAATCATATCTTCTTCGATCAGGGGATCGAACTTGTAAACTTCGGCCTGGCGGTGCCCGTCTTCTCCAAGGCGTCCCGGGAGGACACGGAGGTGGAAAGCTGTACCGACGAAGAGTGGCTCCGTCTTCATGCCGCCGAGGAGACGAAGAAAAAATGTTCCCGCTGCGGTTCAAACGTCGACGGAAAAGCAAAGTACTGCCCGATCTGCGGCACGGAATTGAAGTAAACTATCAAAGAGAAAAGGAGAAGAATTATGTTGTTCGGGAAATCCAAATTGAAGAAGATCAACGAAGCCAACAAAAATATCGTTCTGTCGATGATCCAGAGCGATCTGAGGTCATGCGAGAATGATGATTTTCGTCAGAAACTCTACGATCTGAGCAGTAACATCAAGAATCAGTCCGTCGGCGCCTCGGCGGAGTCCTTCGAGTGCTTTGCGAAGATCTATAAGTATTTGCTGGACATCGGAAGCGATCTTTCGAAGAAATATTACAGAGTGGCGGACATCCGTCTCGGGAAACTCAAGACGATCGTCTCCGACCTCGGCAGGCTCGCCGCGGCGGGGGATACTTCCTATCTGAAGAAGGGGGACAGGAAGTATGAGGAGCTCGCCAAGAAAAAAATGGAGAAATACATGAAGAAAGACGCCTTCGAAGACGTCGTTGCAAATTTTAAGCCGGAGGACCTCTATACCGAAAACGAAAAGATCAAGCTGGAACAGAACGCCCTTCAGGACGCCTGTGACCTCGAACAGAGAAAATACGAGGCTCTGCAGGCTGCGCTCGAGAAAAATCCCTACGATCAGACGATCATTGCGGATATGCAAGTCTGCGAGCAGAATATCAGAAGCTACACCGAGCGGCTGAATACCTTCGGAAAGGAGCGGGTCCACAGCTCCATCGAAAATTCGTTGGAGAAGAACAAACAGGACAGAGAGCGGCTCATTTCGGAGCGCACGCGCAGCAGCGACGAGACGAAGATGCTCATCAACGACTACAAAAACGTCAAGCGCGACTATGACAACGTGACCCTGACCCCCGAAAAGTTAGAGGAGATGCTCGGGGACGAGGGCGAGGAGACAGATGTCTCCAAGGGGACCGCTTCGCGCGGCGCGGGTGCCGCTCATGCTGCGGCGAGCGCGGGGAGCGGAAGTTTTCTCGAAGGCTATGAGCCGACCGGAAATCCTGCGGTCGATAAGATCAGACAGGAGCATTTTCTCAAAAAACAGCACGAGAGACTCAAGGAGGCGATCAAACAGGCGGACCGCGACGTCGATCGTCTTCAGGACAAGGTGCAGGAATGCGATGAGGAGCTCAAAGAGATCGACGGCGAGCTCACTCCGCTCCTCGAGGAGAGAAGAGGACTTTCTCCCACCCGCCGCCTTGCGCTCGACAGCCGTATCGACGTGCTGTATGCCAAGCGCAACGGCAAGATCCGCGAGATGAAGGAGCTCAACCAGCGCATTTCCATTCTCACGAGCCAGCGGGGGGTCTTTACCGAGATGGAGCGGAAGCAGACGAGAAAGGAGCAAGAAAAAGCGGGCGTCTTCACCCTCGAAGAGATCCGGGCGATGGCACAGGAAGTCGACAAGATGGTCAAAGACTACAACCAACAGCTCGAAGACGCCAACGACGCTTACATCGTCGCCCATTCCACGGATATCGAATGGGGCACGGCGGGCGGGATCAGCCAGACCGAATCGGCGAGCGACTACTCGAATGACGAAAAATACTTCGAATTGGAGAAGGAGCTCGGTCTCGAATTTCCCAAAAAAAAGTGAGGTGAAATATGCCCGACTACGAGTTTTATCTGACGGCTGCGGAGAGCTACCTCGAGAGGGGCAGACAGGCACAGAGGAACGGAAATTCCGAGACCGCAAGAAAGAATTTTGCTCTTGCGGCCAAAAAATTCACGCAGGCAGCAGAACTTTGTCCTAAGCGGCGGGAGGAGCTTCTGTGCCGCGCCGCAGAACTAAAGGAGGGGAAGGCGGCTTCACTGGATCCCTCTCCCGAAAAACAGCCCGAGCGGAAAGTCGAGCCGCAGCCTTCCAAAGCGGAGACTCCCGCTCCCGCGCAGAGGGAGGTGGACGAGGACGAACTGAGAGAGGCGTTGAACGAGATCAATTCCCTCATCGGGCTCGACGAGGTCAAGCGGCAGATCGAGGATTGGATCGCCATGGTGCGGAACATGCGGCTCAGGGAGCAGAACGGACTGAAGACGACGAAGTACTCCATGCACCTCGTCTTCTACGGAAACCCCGGAACGGGGAAGACGACCGTCGCGAGGATCGTCGGAAAGATCTATCACGCCTTGGGGATCCTTTCGAAGGGACATTTGGTCGAGGTCAGCCGCAGCGATCTCGTCGGAGAATATATCGGTTCCACCGCGAAGAAGACGATGGAGTGTCTCGACCGCGCGATGGACGGCGTTCTCTTCATCGACGAGGCCTATACCCTCTCCGAGGGCGGCGAGAACGACTTCGGCATCGAAAGCATCAATACGATCCTGAAAGTTTTGGAGGACAGAAGGGACCGCTTCGTCCTCATCGCCGCGGGATACAGCGACCTCATGCAAAAGTTTCTCGATTCCAATCCCGGGCTCTCCTCCCGCTTCAAGACGAAGATCCACTTCGAGGATTATGACGGGGACGCCCTCTTCCGCATTTTCAGATCCATGTGTGAGAGCCATGATTACACCTTCGGAAGCGCGGTCGAAGAGGAACTGAGGGACTATTTCGAAAAAATGTACCAAAACAGGGGGAAGAACTTCGCGAATGCGCGGGAAGTGCGAAACTTCTACGAGGAGATGACGGTGCGGCAGGGCAAGCGCATCATTTCCCTCAATAATCCCGCTCCTTCCGAGATGAAGATCGTAAGGCACGAGGATCTGCCTCTCTGATATTAAAAAATTTCGCTCAGGAAAATCTTGAGCGATTTTTTATGCCTCAGAGAGAGAAATTACAAAATATTTCTTGACAATCGACAATATATGCGCTATAATTTTTATCGGATATATGGGATAGTCTGTCCATATGCCTTTTTAAGACGATAAACTCTACATTAATAATATAATAAGATAGGATCATGCAGAAGCTATTGGGGGAGGTGCTCAGGTGAAACTGAAAAATCGCTGCAAACGCGGATTTACGCTTGCAGAACTGATCATCGTGGTCGCCGTCATCGGTATTTTGGCGGGCATTGCATTTTTTATGTTCAAGCCCGACGATATTTCGCAGGTGGAATACGACAGAAGCGCCGAGGCGATCGCCGTTGCCGTTCAGAACCGTCTGACCGAGGTGTTCAAGGCGGGCGACGTCGACAAACTGCGTACGGTCGGAAAAGTCAGTGACAAAGAAGAAACCGCTTCGGTCGGCGGATACAGATATATCTTTAACTATAGTGAAACAACGAAAAAGGAAGGGGAAGTTGAGAGCCTCGCCTATTCGCGCGTAGCGGACATGAGCTATCTTCTGCCCTTCGGCGCCATCGAGAGCGAGCTTGCAAACGGCTATTTCGCCATCGGATTCCAGTCGGACACGGGAATGGTCGGCGAGGTCTTCTTTTCGAAGGAACCCTTCAAAACGTGCTCGATTGCCTATCTTACCGAGCTTGCGGGTGACGAGGCAAAGCGCAGAGAGGAGGGCGTCGGCTACTATGTCGGCAACGTGGACAATAAGGAAGTCGCCTTTGCGCAGCTCCCCACCCCGCAGCTCACCATCACCAACTATGAGCAGCTCGTGCTCTCGATCTATCTTCCCAAGGTAAAGCAGATCGACGATCTGAATAAAAAACTCGCCCTCAGAATTTCCCTCGCCGACGACAAGGGCACAGCTTACAAGAAATTATCCCAGGAAGATACGGCGATCTATAAGACCTACGGCGAAAATTCCTCGGCGGGAGGCACGATTGTCGTGCAGCAGGATATCAAAATGGGCGCCGTCTATAAACTCATTCTCGATACCCCGCAGAGTAATTCCGTCATGGCAAAATCGCTCTCCATTTCCGATGACGACGCCGAATATCCCAAGGCGAAGTTCGAGGAATGGGCAAAATGCACCAAGGCGTTCAATAATACCGAGGGAGGAGAAAAATATTTCAAACTCGGCGACAATGTGCGGATCACGGTCACCGTCTTCTGCCTGATGACAGGTTCGAAGACGGACATCGACCCGACGTTCATGTCCCGCTCCGGCTCGGTGTCCTTCAACGGTTGGTTCGATACTTACAACGGGAGCGACACGGTCACCGTGGCGTGCGGAAGACATCTTCAAAACCTCGGCAAGCTCACCGAGATTCAGTCCGACCTCAAAGAATTTTTGCCGACGGTAACCGTAGATGAAAGCGGAAAATATACGTATTCGGACTACGGCAGAGGCAAGGCCTACTACTATACCTACAAGGGCAGCAGTTCTCTGATCGAGGATAAATACACGTACAGAACTGACGTTCAAGAGAACATCAAGGTCGCAAAGCAGGTCAAGGCGATCGATTTCAACTGCGAGGAATGGAAGGATCAATCGGGCACGTCAACGACGAAAACCTCTGAAAAGAACGTCAATAAGCTCATTCCCTTCGATCCGCTGTATACGCCCAAGGGATTTACCTACAGGGGCAACTATCTGCCGATCAAGCATTTGTTTGTCGACACGAGCTTCTATGCGGGACTCTTCGGCTACATCAGCGGCTCCAATCTGTACGATATTCTGCTCGTGAATCCGAGCGTCACGTCGCATATGCCCGCAGATGTGTCCGAGATGTATGAAATGGGCGTCGGCGCACTCATCGGCACGAGCCGCGACTCCCAATATATCAACAACTGCCAGGTCTATATGGAGGAAGAGGGCGGCAAGTATAACACAAACTACCGCGTCGACGGCGAATGCTACGTGGGCGGACTCATCGGCTTCTGCGAGGATGAGGAAATTCGTCAAAACTCCGCTTCTGTCTACGTCGGAACGGAAAAGACCAAGTACGTCGGCGGACTCATCGGCGCGATCTCGGGCGACAGCTCGCTCAAGCGCTGCTATGCAGCCGGGAACCTCACGGGTCAGTACGTGGGAGGACTTGTCGGCGTCGTGATGGAGGACTCCAACAGCGCAGGCGATAACTACATTTTGGAAGGCTGCTACACCGCGGGCCATATCGAGAGCGCTTTTGTGAGCGCGGCGGGATTGATCGGCTGTATCGACGAGCAGGGCGGCTATATGAAGTCGGCGCTCTCCGCGCACGACAACTATTGCGTCGTGATCTACGGCAAAAAATCGGGCAGCAGCTATACCTGGGAAAACACGTCCGTTCCCATCTATGGAACTTTTGAGGGCGACGGCTTCGAGTGGCTGAACGGCTCAGGAGACGGGTACTACACGGGCGCAGTCGACGGCTCATACGATATGTTCCTCGGCGCGAGTTTCGATTACGACAATCAAAACTACTTTATCCCGCAGAAGGGGTTCGAAAATTACTATAAAGACAGTTCCTACTATTCTTGCGTAAGCGAGTTGACGGAGCAATTCGAGGAAAAACTTTCGGGGGTCACAACCTTTAACGTCTCCGCCGTGGAGACCGCGATCAGCGGCCTTCGTGAAAAGATTCGTTACAACAAACAGCTCGATGTCTTGGAATCCCTGAATGAAAAATATCAAGAACTGCTCGATAAAATCGACATCGAAACGGGCACGTATAATTATAACGGCGCAACACACACCTATCGTGACGGAAAGACGTATTACGTCGACAAAGAAATAACTTCAAGCACAGATCTCTGTCACACCGGCAAAGGTGAAGAGGGTGCGCGAGTATCCCTTACCACCTGGCAGATTCTTCATGTGCTCTATGACGGGAAATATACAGATAAAGACAATTCTCAGAAAACCTTTGAATTTACGTTCAAAACCGGTAACGACAATAATACCAAAAACAACTTCAAGTACTATTATGAGGAGCTGAAAAAAGCGCTCAAGGCGCTGATCAGTAACCCGAATGATGCAACAAGCAAGGCAACCGTCACAAAACTGCTCGGGGCAGATGGCGATTATAAAAACGGATACCTGTATAAGTACTGCATCAACCAGGTCTATAAAGTTCTCGATGAATCCAAGGACTATTTTCAGAATACTACAACGGGCGTAGAAAAAGATCTGGCGGTGCAGCCGGGAACCCAGCTTTTCTACTATCTGCGCGAACGCTTTGCGGAGAAGACCTTGCGGTATTATGTGCAGAGCATGAACATCCCGGAGGATCACTTCAAGAAAGAGCTGCAAGAGCAAAAGGCAGATGATATTGTGGCGCTTAAAAAGGCCATCGCCGACGTCAAGGCGGCTTCGAACGCGACTACAAACAGCTGGAGCAGCGTCAGCGGTATGCAGCCTTACGCCAAGATTTTGGAAGTTCTTATCGATAAGGCGGAATCTGCGCTCGGTACTCTTGAAACAGTGCTCAAGGGCGTGACGCCGGCGGATGGCAGCAATCCTACAACTTCGCCCGAGGAAATGCAAGAGGCGATCGACAACGCCTACGCCTATTATAACGACCTATACCATATCCTGGACGGGGACAGTGACGACAGCATCACACTCTCTTCCCAGACCATTGCAGCTTTGAAAGAAAAGACGGGCTATTACACCGAGGATCTGAAAGAGGGCACGGGCAAAATTACGGGTGCAAACGGTAAGGAAATCAAAGTCAAGATAACCTTTTCCGAGTACCATGCAACCTATCAGATCACGGGCGGCGTCAAGGACGTTCATGCTGCACTCGACAGCTCGGGCAAAGTTAAGGACGAGAAAAGCGACAATGAGGGAATGCGCGACTTGCGCGACAAAATCAAGGAAAAGCGCGACAGGATCCTCTGCATGGGCGTGGAGTTCAACTCGGGCGTCGAGGGGGTTCTCGATCGGCTTGAGTACTATCTCAAGCTCAACGACGAAAATTATACAAACCATGTGCAAGAGAGCGTTGCGGATTGCATCGAAATGCTCGACGAAATTCTCGGCTCCGAGTGGGGGAATCATGACTCGGGGCACAGGCTCTACTCGGCGTTCGAGCTTCGCATGTACGAACAGTACGGCTATTTAGACGGCGATCTCGAATACGACTACGGCGAAGTGAAGGGCTACGATAAGAACTTTGCAAACCACACCTACGTCGACCTCGACAACAATATCACAAACAACGTTTTCCCCTACAACGAGAACAAATATACCAAGTACTATCCCTTCCCGATGGTGACGGGCCTTGCGTTACAGAGCAGCGGCAGTCGCGCCACGGGCATCCTGTTCCATTACGGCGACTGGCTGACGACCGACCTCTGGGCGGATGACCCGGGCAGCACAGGCGCGGGGGAGCACTCGCACGCGCATCACTACGGCGACTCCTACAGCGGCACCCTGCAGTATATGAGAGATGAACTTGATGTCATTCTTAAGCTTTCGAAAGACGATTCGGATTTCTGGAACGACGGGGATAAGATGGGGCCCTACAAAAAGCTCGTCAATGCACTCGCAGTGAGCGCTCAAAAAGAGCTCGGCACGCTGATTGAGTATGTGCAAGCTTACGAACAGACTCAGTCCGCAGACAACTTGAAAAAGGTCGAAGAACAGCTGAAAAAGGCGCAGGCGACCTATCACGATTTGTGGAATATCTTCGATACGAACAGCAGCACATTGCACTTCTCCGAGGTAAATAACAGTGTTATCGAAGCACTCGGAGAAAAATCGGGCTCCGGGAAAAATGCAACGTTGAAGATCACATATACGTACAAAACAGAAAAGGGAGAAACAAAGACTGTAGAATGGATCTTCAACGTCGATGAAGATAAAGCAAAGGGCGAGTATTGGAGATTCGGAGATTACGATAAGAATGGAAATAATCAAAAATTAGATCATTACGGCGTCAAAAATATCGTCGACGCGATCGATACCGAAGGGCACACGATCGAATACGACGGCGATTTGAAGGGAATGCGGTTTTTGCGTGAACTTCTCGGCGGCGAAGAGCTCACCGTCGGCGACCAAAAAGTAACCGACGCTCTTTCGGGATTCACAATCGAAATGCTCAAAAGCGAGGTTGAAAAGAAGAATATATCATGAAGCACAATCGCACTCGGCGCGGCGCGTCAATCGTCATTGCAATTCTCATCTTCATGCTCTGTGCGCTTGCGGGCGTCACGGCGCTCACGATGTCCATGTCCAACGGCGGAAGATATTCGCACGGCGAGGACCGTCAGCCCTACTATGCGGTCTCGTCGGCGGCTCTCCTCTTGCTCGACATGATGGATAAGACGTCGTATACCTCCTATGAGATTCAGTACACCTACCAAAGGCACTGGGAATACGATAACACATCGGGCAATTCTCATCCGCAGGACGATGGATATCAAATCAATGTCCTCAAGACAGACAGTACAACGGGAAATTATACCAAAACCTTGAAATCCCGTGAGGAGCTGGGAGCAGAAAAAAAATCGGACAATAAGACTGCTAACAAGAGCTCGATGAATATCTCGAACCGAGGAGACGCGGAGAGCGAGTCCGCAAAAAAGACAAGGCACGCCTTGGAAGATAGCAAGTTATATGACGAAATTCGCGATCGGTGCGATCTGCTCGTTCCCTATCTCTCCGTTCCGCAGGAGTGGTATTCGACGCTTCGTGACAAAGATAATCAGGAACTTGGGATCAAGACCGAGGACTTTATGCCGACAACTCAGCTCGACTTTGCATTTACGGTCTCTTCCGAGGAGGCCGGCGACGTGCAGGCGAGACTTATCATGAGTTCGAACTACAACCTCATCATTTCGCTTTCCTGCTTCAAGGAAGGCAAGTCGCTGTTTGCGGTCAACATCTATTGGGAGGCCGATGTGACCGAGAAGACCGATTCCGAAGACGCCGATTACGAATACGGCGGAGGGAAAGAGGGGACGCAGACGATCATGCAGACCAAGGTCGTCACAGTTACTTGGAACAAGTCGCGCGCAAAGGTGTCGCGCGGTGAAACTTCCGCAGAATCCGAACCCGCATAAGGAGATCAAAAATGAAGAAATTTCTCAAAAAATCCAAATCAAAATCAGGCGAGACGTTTGTCGAACTCATCATCGCCGTGCTGATCGTCGCGTTCGGCTGTCTGATTCTCGCGACGGCGTATTCGGCCTCCCTCGACGTCAACATCGGCGCCGCCGAAGCCGACGAAGAGTACTATTCGCAGATGGATCTGATCGAAAAAGGGGAGAACAAAAAGGACGGCGACTATCATATCAAGATCAAGGACGAAAAGGGCGACGATATCGACGTAGCAGTCGACGTGTACGGCAACGACAGCCTCTCGACCTACAAACTGAATATTACGAAAGATGAAAGTAAAAAGGAAGGGGGCTGATTCATGAAGAATTTGCGGCGCAAAAAGGGATTTACGCTTGCCGAGGTGTTGATCGCGGTCGGCATCCTTGCGATCTTTTGCTCGATGGCTGCCGTCGGAACCACCGCGCTCTTCGGCACGGGCGAACAAATTTCAACCGTCAGCAAGGCGGCAGTCCTCGGCTCGGACGTCATGGAAGTGCTCACCAACGAGGTTCGCTTCGGCGAGAATTTTAGCGTAAATAAAGAGAACGGGCAGCTTACCTACGACAGCTCCACTTACGGCGATCAATGCAAGGTTACGATCGGCCAGGGCACATACGACGTGTATGATTCGAGCGGAAAAACTGTCCAAAAGGAGTTGAACAAACAGCTTGTGATCGTGCAGGGCGCGGAGGGGACTTCTCAAAAGAGCTTTGTTCCGATCGGCACGGCAGCCTACGGCGACAACGTCTTTATCAATTCGCTTGGGTTTACGGTGAACGACGACAGCTCGGTGACGATCACCGTCTCGATTACCTCAAGCGACGGCGGCGATTTATGGAATCACTCGACAACCATCGTTCCGCTCTACCTCAAAGTGGCGACTTAAGGTGAAGAGAATCGAATCCGTGCCGCTCCCGCGGGCCCTTTTCGGTGCTTTTCGCCTGCGTCGTCGTCGATTTACGTCCAGTAAACCTTTCTCCTCCTCGGCACAAATCCCTCGAAAATTGCTCCGCGGGAGTGCGAAGCAGTTTTGGGCGAGCGGATTTTCGTTTGGGCAAGAGAATGAGGGCGGGGAATACTAGATGGTATTGCCAAGGGAGTCGACGAAGCATAGGCGGAAATCCGCCGTCCAAAACCGTCGCGGGTTCGATTCTCTTCACCTTATCCCAAAAAAATAAGGTTTTGCGAAGTACTATGTCTGACATAGTACTTCTTTTTTATGAAAATTTTTTGGAAAAAGTGTCGAAATTTTCTTGACAAAGCAACTGTACTTAGTGTATAATTACAGTAGAAACTGTGAGGCGGGCAAGTGCATATCCATCTTTCCTTACAAGCGGGTTCGATCTATGAACAGATCGAATATCAGATCAGGGCGCAGATTTACTCGGGCGAGTTGAAGCCGGGGGAGATGCTGCCCTCCATCCGCACGCTTGCAAAGGAGCTCACGATCGGGATCATCACGGCAAAGAGGGCTTACGACGATCTCATCGCGGAGGGTATGCTCTATTCGGTCCCCGGAAAGGGGGTCTTTGTCGCAGAGCGGCGGGAGGAGGAACTGATTCAGGGCAAGCTCGAAAAGCTCAAAGAAAAACTTTCAAGCGCCAAAAAGTTTGCCGACGAGAACGGTATTTCGCCCGAGCAGTTTCAAAAAATCTTTTGGGAAATTTCGGAGGAAAACCATGAACGGTCTTGAGATCAACGATCTTTCGGTAACGTTCAAGACGTTTCGTCTCGACGCGACCCTGCAAGTGCCGCAGGGGTGCATCACGGGACTCATCGGGCGCAACGGCGCGGGCAAGTCCACGCTCATCAAGGCGATCATGCGCCAGCAGGAGGAGATGAGCGGGAGCATTCTCTACGACGGTCTTCCCTTCAAGGGCAATGAGAGGGAGATCCTCTCCAAGATCGCCTGCGTATTCGATTCGCCGCATTTCAATGTCTTCTGCAAGGCGGAGATCATCATAAAGTTCTATCGAAAGATCTTTTCTTCCTTCGATATGGAGCTCTGCCGCTCCCTCATGGAGCAATTTTCGCTCCCCCTCAAGCAGCGGGTGCGGGACTATTCCCTCGGAATGCAGAAAAAATTCTGTTTGATCCTCGCGCTCTGCCAAAAACCTTCCATTCTCCTTCTCGACGAGCCGACTTCGGGCATCGACCCCTACGACCGCGGGAGCATCGTCGAGCTCATTCAGCAGTTCATGCTCGATGAGACGCACACCGTTCTCTTCTCCACGCACATCACCGAGGACCTCGACAAGATCGCGGACTACATCGCGATCATGCAGGAGGGGAAAATCGATCTCTTTGAGCAGAAGGACGCGCTCCTCGAGGAATATCGCCTCGTGCAGTGTCCCTATCTCACCGAAAAGCTGCAGGAAGAGGCGATCGGGGTGAGAAAATCGATGTTCGGCTATACCTTTCTGACGAAGAACAGGGAGCCGGAGGGGGAGGATATTCTGGTCAAATCCCCGACGGTCGAGGAATTTTTCATTCACTTTTTGGGGGAGGAAGAGCAAAAATGAGCAAAAATATCGGATTTTTCGACTATATTGTAACACTTTTGACGACGGGCTGGAATCGCTCGCTCGACAAACGCGAATGGGAGTCCATACTTTGTCTCACCTTTCTGATGGCGGTTCTGGTGCTGTTCGGCGGGGATCCCATGCCCGTCTTCTGCATCTTCGGGGCGTATGGTGCGCTCTCTATCCTTATTTTACTCAGTTTGACGAGGAGCAAGCCGGCTCTCTTCCACCTAATCCCGATCACCCCGCGGCGCAAGACGGTGTATCTGTTCCTCGGAATGCTGTTCTTTACAATCGGCGTGATGATCGCGACCATTCTCGTGGAGCTTCTCGTCGCCGGGATCATCTGCCTGATCGTCTTTGCAACTTCGGGCGAGAATGCCTTCGTCTTCGAGGAGGGGAGCGCCATTCCCCCGATCGGTCTGCAGGGGACGCTCTTCAGTGTGATCTTGGGGCTGCTCTTCGTCGGCGCGGCGCTCCTCATTGCGACGCTCAAAAACAGAAAGCTCCGCGGCATTCTGACGGTCTCCATTTGGGCGCCGCTCTATGCTCTCTTGCAAATTTTAACTTCCGTCGGCAACATCGAAAAGGGGAAGATCTTCCTGCTCTTCGATACCATTCCGCACAGCGAAGTTGTGCTCATCGTCCTTTCCGTCGCGGCCGCCGCCATGATCGTATTTGGGACGGTGAAGATGATAAAACAAATCAAAAATTAATTCGTCGAAAAGCTCGCTGCGGAATCTTTCGTTCGAGGAAAGTTGTATTACGTATTTTGGAACGTCCCGTCGAAACTAAAGGGGATTCCTCGATTCCGCTTCGCTCCACTCGGAATGACACGTTTAAAGCAGACAAGTAGTATTACGAGCGTTAAAGGGTCCGGGATGCATACGCAAGCATCCCGGAATTTTTTTTTGGTTTAGGTGAAGGGAGCCGAATCCACGCCGCTCCCGCGAGCCCTTTTCGGTGCCTTGCGCCTGCGTCGTCGTCGATTTACGTCCGGTAAACCTTCCTCCTCCTCGGCACAAATCCCTCGAAAATGGCGCCGCGGGGAGTGCGAAGCAGTTTTGGGCGAGCGGATTTTCGTTTGGACAAGGAGACGACCGCAGGGAATACAGAGACGTATTTCCAAGGGAGTCGACGAAGAAACAGGCGGAAATCCGCCGTCCAAAACCGTCGCGGGTTCGACTCCCTTCACCTTATTTTTTGTATTCGTAAAAAAAGTAACACGTTCGTCTTTCGCAAAAGACAAGGATTAAGCGGATTGCCGGTTTTAAAAGGAGCCTGTCCGGCGAAGAGGACAGGGGGAAAGCGGCTGCGCTAAATTTTCATTTAATTTTCAACTTACGGGCATAAATGTTTGTTTTAAAGCGGATATACTGCGTTTATAAATATTTCGGGCTATCTTTTTACAAATATTCTATCGAAGGGATATTTACTCGCCTGCGGCTCGTGAGGCGCGTATGGATTCTCAATAGAACGACGCGCCTTCGACTACGCTAATATGACAAGGGAAGAATGGAGGTGTCACATGAAAAAGGGGAAGTTGATTCTGTCGGGTGTGTTGGCGGCTTTGCTCGGCGTTTCGCTTGCGGGCTGTTCCTTTGATTCGGGAGGGACTGTCGAAAAGCGCGTCTTCAACGTATCCATGACGGAGAGCAACACGGTCGATCTGCCCGAAGAGGACATTTTCGAGCGCATCCGTCCCACGGTCGTCGACGTGACGAGCACGATGGAGGCGGGAACGGCAGCGGGCAGCGGCGTCATCATCGCCGTCGCCGAGGAAGAGGGCGACAACGAGTACTTCATCGTCACCAATCACCACGTCATCGACGGGGGGACTTCCTTCAAAGCCGATGTTCTCTCCATTGCGGAGGACGGAAACGAGTCGACTACCGTCTATGACGCAACTTTAGTCGGCAGCTCCATGAAGCGGGATATCGCCGTCCTCTCCATTCGTCCGCCCGAGGGGACCAAGCTTTCTATGGCGTCCTTCATCGCGGACAGCGACAAGGTCAAAGTGGGGACGGAAGTCTTTGCGATCGGAAATCCTCTCGGGATCTTGGGCGGTACCGTCACGCACGGCATCGTCTCCGCGACCAAGCGGGACGTCAGTGTGGGGGAGATCGGCACGATGACCCTCATGCAGACGGACGCCTCCATCAACGGCGGCAACTCGGGCGGGGGGCTCTTCGACTCGAAGGGAAATCTTATCGGAATTATCAACTCCGGGTATGACACCTACAACGACCAGAGCGTCGAGGGACTCAACTTCGCGATCCCTGCAAACGACGCCAAATTCGCGGCGCAGTCGCTCATCGAGACGCATGAAGAGCAGAGCGGCAAAGTGACAAAGTATGGCTACGTCGACGGGGATTCCCGCATGGACATGACCTTCTTCACGGCGGACCTCTTTACAGATTCCACTCTCCGCTCCCGCGGGAGCTATCTTGTCGCCGCGGCGGCGAGTGAGGAGAGCCCGCTCTATTCCTCCTGGGGAAACAACTATAAAGTCATTCTCTCCATCACGGTGAACGGGGAGAAGACGGACTTCACCGAGAGCGGAAACAGCTCTTATTCCCTGACGCTGAGTGCGAGCAAGGCGATCTCTCAGATCAAGGCGGGGGAGAGCGTTACGATCGAGTATCGGAACGTCGTCTCGCGCAGCCTCGGGCTGTTCGGCGGCTACAACTATGTGGACGGAGACGTGAACAAGGTCTCCTTCACGGCGGTGCAGTACATTTATCAGCCGCAAATCTGAAAAAGAGGATTCCAAATGGAAAATCAGACGGTAATTCCCGACATCTTCGGGAAGTTTGACGCCAAGCGGCAGGAGCTGCAAAGTCTCATGGCGTACTACAAGTGCGCAATGATGGAGATCGAGACAAAATTCAAAGTTCTCAACGAAGAGCGGCTGTCCGTGTGGGAGAGAAATCCCATCGAGAGCATCAAGTACAGGCTCAAGTCCCCCGAATCCATCTTCTATAAGCTGATCAGAAGGGGACTTCCGCTCACCATTGCCTCCATCGAGGAGAACCTCTTCGACGTTGCGGGCGTGCGCGTCATCTGCGAGTTTGTGGAGGACGTCTACAACCTCTCCGAAGTGCTCCTTTCGCAGGACGACATCAAGCTCGTCGAAAAGAAGGACTACATCAAAAATCCCAAGCCGAACGGCTACAGGAGCCTTCACCTCATCGTAAAGACGCCCATCTTTCTCTTCGACGGCAGAAAGGAGATGAATGTCGAAATCCAGTTCCGCACCATCGCCATGGACTTTTGGGCGAGCCTCGAACACGACCTCAACTACAAGAAGGGCTACAATCTTCCAAAAGAAGTCTCCGACGAACTGTATGCCTGCGCGGAGCTGAGCGCCTCTCTCGACGAGCGCATGAATGCCCTCAAGAGCAAGGTCCTCGACGAACGGAAGGAGGGAGACAGGGGAACGGCGCTCCGCACCGCGCTCGAGGACTACCTGCTGAGAGAGAGAAACAGAAAATAAGTTTTCGAACGAAATCTTTCCTTCGGAAATATTTACGTTCGAGGAAATGAGCTCTCGAGTTCCCACAACCCCGTCGTCACGGTCGTTTCAAACAACAAGAAGCGTGCGGTGGCTCGCAAACAGGGGGCGCTTATGGAAAAGTGTGATTTTCCAACGCGCAGTTTATTTTTTGGAACGTCCCGTCGCTTGCTTAGGGGATTCCTCGACTGCGCTCGGAATGACATCGGTTTTTAACAGCCATGCCTGTTATTGGAGAACGGAAAACAAAGCGTTGCGGGGTCCGGGACACACTCGCAAGTGTCCCGGAATTTTTTTTGGTTACTTTTTTTGTATTCGTAAAAAAAGTAACAACGCAAGTCTTGCAGAAAAGACAGTGTTTAAGCGACCTGTCGCTTGGGAGAAAATTTTTTTGTATTCATAAAACGATTGAAATCGTTTTAACAAAGATTTCACCTTCGTTTTCTTGACAAAAAAATTTTGAAGTGATAATATAGTAATGTTATGATGGATCGAGGACCGCGTGAATTTCGTTTTCGGAATTTGCGCTCCTTTTTTTGATTTTCTTTGCGGAGGTGACTGTTTGCTCAAAACACTTTCAAAATGCATCCGTGAATTTAAACTCGTCACGATTTTATCGCCCATCTTCGTCACATTCGAAGTCATTCTGGAATGCCTTCTTCCCTTCACGATCTCCCAGCTCGGAGACGCGATCTCGAAGGGAAACGGACTGTGGGGGACCTGGGAGTCCTTCGAAACCTACGGCGTGGGGCAGTTTGCGATCGTTCTCGTGCTCATGTCCGTCGCCTCGCTCGTGTGCGGAATGCTATCGGGCATTTTCTGTGCGAAGGCGTCTACCGGCTTTGCCCGCAACCTGCGCAAGGACATGTACTACAAAGTCCAGGACTTTTCTTTTGAAAATATCGATAAATTCTCGACGCCCTCCCTCGTCACCCGCATGACGACGGACGTCACCAACGTGCAGATGGCGTTCATGATGATCATCCGCGTCGCAGTCAGAAGTCCCATGATGATGATCTTCTCCGTCGTGATGGCGTTTGTAATGGGGGGAGAACTCGCCTGGATCTTCATCGCCGTCATTCCGCCGCTCGCGTTCATTCTGTTCTTCATCATGTGGAAGACGATGCCGCTCTTCCATCGCGTCTTCAAAAAATACGACAACCTCAACGAATCCATTCAGGAGAACATCGGCGGCATCCGCGTCGTCAAGTCCTATGTCCGCGGCGACTTCGAGAAGGAGAAGTTCGACCGCGCCGCGACCGACGTGCAGATGGACTTCACCAAGGCGGAGCGCATTCTCGCCTGGAACAACCCGTCCATGCAGCTCTTCTTTTACGGCGTCCTGTCGACCATTCTCTTCCTCGGCTCCTATCTCATCTTCGAGGGGACGGGGAAGGCGCTCACCGTCTGGAGCGTCTCTCAGCTCATCGTCTATGGAATGCAGATTTTGATGTCCCTCATGATGTTCTCGATGGTCTTTGCGATGATCACGATGTCCATCGAGAGCTCCCGCCGAATCTGCGAAATTTTGAAAGAGGAATCCACCCTGCACGACCCCGAAAATCCCGTCTTCGAGGTGCAGGACGGCTCCATCGACTTCGAGAACGTCTCCTTCAAGTATGCAACGACCGCAGAGCGCAATGTGCTCGAAAATATCAATTTACATATTCATTCCGGGGAGACGATCGGCATCATCGGGGGAACGGGTTCCTCCAAGACGTCGCTTGTCAACCTCATCTCGCGGCTCTATGATGTGACGGAGGGCAGCGTCAAAGTGGGGGGACGTGACGTGAGAGAGTACGATCTGACCGCCCTCCGCAACCAGGTCGCTGTCGTCCTTCAGAAGAACGTCCTCTTCTCGGGAACCATCAAGGAAAATCTGCGCTGGGGAGATCCCGACGCGACGGACGAGGAGCTCATAGAGGCGTGCCGTCTCGCGCAGGCGGACGACTTCATCCGCTCCTTCCCCGACGGCTACGACACCTACATCGAGCAGGGGGGAACCAACGTCTCGGGCGGACAGAAGCAGAGGCTGTGTATCGCCCGCGCCCTCTTAAAGAAGCCGAAAATCCTCATCTTGGACGACTCGACTTCCGCCGTCGATACGCACACCGACGCCCTCATCCGCAAGGCGTTCCGCGAGTTTATCCCGTCGACGACAAAAATTATTATCGCACAGCGCACCTCCTCCGTCGAGGACGCAGACCGCATCATCATTCTCGACAACGGGAGGGTGGACGCCATCGGCTCGCATGAAGAACTCCTCGACAAGAATAAAATTTACACCGAGGTCTACCGCACCCAGAACAAGGGTGGCAAGGCGATCTCGTCCCTCGGGGAAATGAGCGAAGGAGGTGAGGAGAATGCCTAACATGCCTATGTCGCGGGGCCGCGGAGGCCGTCCGCAGGGAATGCCCAAGACGAAGGGAGTCTTCCGCCGCACGATGAAGGCGCTCTTCAAGGCCTATCCGAGAATGCTCACGATCGCCGTCGCCTGCATCGTCTTCAATGCGATCGTCAGCGCACTTCCCTCCATCTTCATGGAGAACATCTTCTCCGTCATCGAAAACGCCGCGGAGGGGGCAAAGTGGTCGACCCCGGGGATCGGCGATCAGATCACCCGCTACATGCTGATTTTGATCGGGCTGTATGTGATATCGCTCATCTCGGGCGCGGTCGACAAGCAGCTCATGGCGATCATCACGCAGGGATTCCTCAAAAAGATGCGCTCGCAGATGTTCAACGGAATGCAGGATCTGCCGATCTCCTACTTCGACACCCACAATCACGGCGACATCATGAGCTATTACACGAACGATATCGACACCTTGCGGCAGATGATCTCCCAGAGCTTGCCGCAGCTGCTCACTTCGGGCATCATGGTGCTGACGCTGTTCGGGATCATGCTCTACTACAGCTTCTATCTCACGATCATCGTCGTCGGCTGCGTGTTCGTCATTCTGTTCGTGACGAAGGTCATCGGCGGGGGCGCGAGCAAGTACTTTTTGGGACAGCAGCGTGCCGTCGCAAAGACAGAGGGCTTCATCGAGGAGATGATGAACGGACAGAAGGTCGTCAAGGTCTTCTGCCACGAACAGGAGGCAAAGGCGGACTTCGACAAGGTCAACGACTACCTCTGCGACCAGAGCAACCGCGCAAACCGCTATGCGAACATGCTCATGCCGATCTTGGGCAACATCGGGCACATTCTCTATGTCATCATCGCGGTCGTCGGCACCGTGTTCGTGCTCGAGGGCATTCACAACATGAGCTTCGAGGTGCTTCTCAAGAGAGCGACCGATCCCGACATCGTCATCTTCGGCATTGCGAACATTCTCTCTTTCTTACAGATGACGCGGCAGTTCTCCAACAACATCAACCAGGTCTCCAACCAGGTGAATCCCGTCATTATGGCGCTTGCGGGCGCGGCGCGGCTGTTTGCACTCATCGACGAAAAGCCGGAGGAAGACAAGGGCTATGTCACCCTCGTCAACGCCGAGGAAAGGGACGGAAAACTCATCGAATGCGAGGAGCGCACGGGGATCTGGGCCTGGAAACAGCCGCAGGAGGACGGGACGTTCCTCTACACCCGCCTTGCGGGCGATGTGAGAATGAAGGACGTCAACTTCGGCTACACGCCCGAAAAGATCGTCCTGCACGACGTTACCCTGTACGCCCGTCCCGGGCAGAAGGTCGCCTTCGTCGGCGCAACCGGCGCGGGAAAGACGACCATCACCAACCTCATCAACCGCTTCTATGAGATCACCGACGGCACGATCACCTATGACGGAATCGACATCGGCAAGATCAAAAAATCGGAGCTTCGTCGCTCCCTCGGCATGGTTTTGCAGGATACCAACCTGTTCACGGGCACCGTCATGGAGAATATTCGCTACGGAAAACTCGACGCGACGGACGAGGAGTGCAGGGAGGCGGCCCGCCTTGCGGGAGCGGACGACTTCATTACGAGGCTCCCCGAAGGGTATGACACCATGCTCCATCAGAACGGCGCAAATCTGTCGCAGGGGCAGAGACAGCTTCTCTCCATCGCCCGCGCAGCCGTCGCAGACCCGCCCGTCATGATCTTGGACGAGGCAACGAGCTCCATCGATACCCGCACAGAGGCGATCGTCCAGCGCGGCATGGATATGCTGATGGAGGGGAGAACGGTGTTTGTCATCGCGCACAGACTCTCGACGGTCAAGAACTCCAACGTCATCATGGTTTTGGAGCACGGCAGGATCATCGAGCGCGGCACCCACGAACAACTCATCGACCAGAAGGGCAAGTACTACCAGCTGTATACGGGAGCATTTGAGTTAGAGTAATTTCGAACGAAATCTTCCCTTCGGGAATATTTGCGTTCGAGGAAATGAGCTTGTTTGCCATAAATTAAGTCACTCTCACGGTCGCTTTCACAACAATAAGCGTGCGGTGGCTCGCAAACAGGGGCTTGCAGCGCAAAAGCGTGGTTTTGCTCGCACACATTATTTTAGATTATTGTCACCCTGAGCACAGTCGACGCCACATCGTTCTATTGAGAATCGATATGTGGCGCACGAACCGAAGGTGAGACAGGCGCGTCGTTCTATTGAGAATCCATACGCGCCTCACGAGCCCCTTTCCCTGTCATTCCGAGCGTAGTCGAGGAATCCCCCCGGTCGATAGAATGTTGTTTTGGGGAATTTTAAAATGTCCTGTCGAAACTCAAGGGGCTCCATTCGACTTCACTCCGCATACGCTCCGTTTCGCTCAGGATGACACGTCTAACAGGAGCTTTCCTCGAACGAAAGATTCCGCAGGAAGATTCGTTCGAAACTTAAAATTTGCCGTCCGCAAATAGCGGGCGGCATATTTTTGTGAAATTTTGAAAAATTTGTATTTTTTCATTGACAAATTGTGGAAATCGATTTATAATATTTTTAAAATAGGGGAGGGAGATCATGAGGAAAAAAATTCTTTCGATTATTCTGTCTGCGGCGTTCTGCTTCTGGCTCGCAGTTCCCGCGGCTGCCTGCGGGGAAAATTCCGCGAGCGGCAACGATCAGACCGATGAACAGTTGACTCCCGATTTCCCGCAAGGGGGTCCGAGCGATTCGGACAACGAGCAGAACAATCATAATCCCCAAAATAAGCCGGAAGAGAAACCCGAGGTAAAACCCGAGGAAGAGCAAAAGCCGAGCGAGGAACATAAGCCCGAAGAAGAGCATAAACCCCAGGTAAAACCTGAGGAACAAAATCCAAGCGAGGAGCAAAAACCCGAAGAAAAGCCTGAGGAAGGTCAAAAACCCGACGAGGAACAAAAACCCGAAGAGGAGCATAAACCCGAGGTAAAGCCCGAAGAGGAACAAAAACCGGGCGAAGAAGAAAAGCCGGAAGAAGGTCAGAAACCCGAAGAAAAACCGGAAGAGAAACCCGAGGAAGAGCAAAAACCCGAGGTAAAACCGGAAGAGAAGCCCGAGACTTTGATCTTCGAATATCATCCCGAATCAGAGGGGTATTTTGTCAAAAAATATAATGAGAAAATAGTTTGCGACGTCGAAATTCCCGCCCTTTACGAGGGAAAACCTGTGGTTGGGATCGATCGTTTTGCGTTTGTGTGCGGCTCTTCGCTTAAAAGCGTCTCTATGCCCGACAGCGTGACGGTCATCGAAAAATATGCCTTTGAGGACTGTTACAATTTGGAGAGCGTCGTCTTTTCCGAAAATTTGACGAAGATCGGTGAGGGCGCCTTCCTGGGATGCTCCTCCCTGAAGAGGATCGAAATTCCCGAAAAAGTGACGGTCATCGAAAAATCTGCCTTTTATTTCTGTAGAGATTTGGAGAACATCGTCCTTCCCGAAAATTTGACAAAGATCGGATTTGACGCCTTTATGGAATGTTCCTCCCTGAAGAGGATCGAAATTCCGAATCATGTGACGGAGATCGAAAAATACGCATTCGAAAACTGCACAGATCTTGCCGAAATCACCGTTCCCGATACTTTAATCGAGATCGGGGAAAAGGCATTTTATAATACCGCCTATTATCGGGATCAATCGCATTGGGTGGATCATGTGTTCTACCTTGGCAATCACTTGATCGAAGTGGAAAAGGACATTTCCGGAAGTATCGCCGTCAAAGAGGGGACGAAGACGATCAGAGCCTCCGCATTCGAGGGCTTCACAGCGCTCACAGAGGTCACGCTTCCAGAAGGTGTAGAAAAAATCGGGGATAGCGCTTTCAAAGACTGTACTGCTCTATCGGATATCTCCATTCCCGAAAGCGTCACCGTGATCGGGGAGAGCGCTTTTGAAGGTTGCACTGCTCTTTCGGACATCTCCATTCCCGAAGGCGTGACCGTGATCGGAAACAGCGCCTTTGAAGAATGTTCCTCATTGAGAAGGGTTGTCCTATCCGAAAAGGTGACCGAAATCGGGAGTTACGCCTTTCGAAAATGCACTTCTATGGAGATTCTCGAAATTTCGGGGCGCATTGCAAAGATCGGAGATTGTTTCTGCTACGGTTGCACGTCCTTAAAAAGCTTTAGGATTCCCGACGGCGTGACGGAGATCGGTAATTTTGCCTTTCAGAATTGCTCCTCTCTCACCGAGGTCTTCATTCCGGACGGGGTGACGAAGATCGGTTACGGTGCGTTCGAGTATTCTGCCGTTTCCGAAATTGTTCTTCCCGACAGCGTGACGGAACTTTTGCCGGAGGTGTTTGGACACTGCGAGAATTTAACAAGCGTCACTCTCTCAAAATCTCTCAAAACGACCGGAATGTATACGTTCCACTCTTGCAGCAATTTGAAAAATGTGACGATTCCAAGCGGCATTGAGGAGATCGGTTGGGAATCGTTTGCCGACTGCACCTCCCTTGAAAGCATCACCATTCCCGAAGGCGTGAAAAAGATCGACAGAATGGCATTCGGGCTCTGCCGTGCGCTCACCGAGGTCAACCTTCCCGACAGCGTGACGGAAATCGGACTTGGTTCTTTTGTCTGCTGCTTCTCTCTCGAAGAGATCAAGCTTCCGAAAAACTTGAAGTCGATCGGCTCGAGCGCGTTCAAAAGCTGCCGAAAACTTGCAAGCATCGTCATTCCCGCAAGTGTGACGGAGATCAGCCTGGAGGCATTTGACGTTTGCGACAGCCTCACAAGCATTACATTTGAAAATACGCAGGGTTGGAAGGCGGAGGACGAAGAGGCCAATGTCTCGAATCCCGAAGAGAATATGAATTTATTTGGTTATCTTAGAAGTCACCATTACGGAAAGACGCTGATTAGGGAATAGATGAGATAAAAAGGGCGAGTAAGAGTCTCGCCCTTCGGCAGGTCACAATAAGGTAGAGATGTTTCGACTACGCTCAACATGACAAAAGAGAATGTCCCGTCGCTTGCTTAGGGGATTCATTCGACTTCACTCCGCTTACGCTCCGTTTCGCTCAGAATGACATGTCTAACACAACTTTCCTCGTCGAGAAAGATCGCGTAGCGAGCTTTTCGACAAAACCTACTCAATCAATTGTCACCGAGTCTCCCTTGAGGGAGAGGCGGGTTTGATAGAAGGCTTTCAAACCTTTCAATAAGGTCTCGAAGTCCTCTGCGGCGACGCATTCGACGGCGGAGTGCATGGCAAGCTGTGCAAGTCCCAAATCGGCGGAGAGAATGCTGATCCTTCCCAAAGAGATCGACCCGAGAGTGCCGCCGCTTCGCATGTCCGAACGGTTGTAGAAACACTGATAGGGGACGTCGTTCTTCTCGAAGATCTTCTTGACGATCGCGGAGGAGAGGGCGTCCGTCGTGTATGCGCCGCCCGCGTGACCCTTGATGACGATCCCGCCGCCCAAAACGGCGCGGGATGTGGGGTCACACTTCTCTTGATGATTGGGATGCACCGAGTGCGCATTGTCGAGGGAGATCAAGAAGGACTCGCTGACCGCGCGATGGAAATCCTCGCCGAAGAAGTCCCTTGCCTCCGCAATGCGGGTAAGGGTCGTTCTCAGGAAGTCTCCGCCCGCACCCGACCGCGTGCGGCTGCCGACTTCCTCGCTGTCGAGACAGGCGGCGACCGTGACCCCTTCCAAAGGCTCCGCGTCGATCAGACTTCTGATCGAGGAATACACGCTCGAGAGGTTGTCGATGCGCGGCGAATGGACAAATTCTCCCTTTGCGCCGCTATAAAAAGGCTTTTCGTCGCTCCCGAGATAGAGATCGAATGCAACGGGGTTTTCCAGGAGCGCATTGAAATCAATTTCTCCCATACCGAGCAGAGGCAGAAGGTCGACCTGCGGATTGGGGGCGAACTTGTCGTTCACATCGCGCTGCATATGGACTGCGAGGGAGGGAATGACAAGATCAAAATCCGAGACATAGCTCTCCGACACAAGCGACTGCCCCCGTTCGCGGATAACTCTTCCCGCGAGCTTTAACGGACGGTCGAAGAAGGTGTACCAGAGTCCTCCGCCGTAGGGCTCGACGTTGAGCTTTGAGAATTTCTCCGCCGAAATGACGGGGGATTCCTTGAGCTTGAGGCAGGGGGAGTCGGTATGGCTCGCGACGATCTTGAAATAGTTCCCGCCGCTCACTTTGAAGGCGATGATCGCGCTGCCGCCGCGGATGACAAAGTACTTTCCGCCCTCGCTGATGTCCCAGGGATCGGCTTCTTGGAACTCTTCAAAGCCGTTTGCAAGGAGCAGCTCCCGCGCGTTTTCAACCGCTTGGTATGCACTGTAAGATGTTTCGAGAAACCTTAAGAAATTTTGCATTTTAAATTCCTTCTTTCAAAATATCTGTATTTTTTGCTCTTTTTGAGGTCGGTGGGACCCAAGATCGAGCAAATATAGAATTTCTTCTTGAGAATTTGCCACAGCGTCGCCAAACCGTAGGCGACGGGGGTCATGAGAAGGTAGATAGGGGTCATGTACCACAGAATGGGCGTGTAGACGCCGCTGATCGCGCCCAAAAAGATGTGCGGGGACAGCCATTTGACGATGTCATTCAAGAACTCCGCATTTGCCGCGGGGCGCATGATGCTGATGGGATTGAGATCGTAGAGGGTCTGATAAAGCTTCGTCGGATCCCCCTGAAGTCCCATAAAGATACAAAGAACGTCGTTTAAGAGTATGATACAGAGCATGAAGAACCAGACGATCCCCATCTTCCAATAGTTGCCTCTGTCAAACTCGACCATTCCCCAGAGGAAGGGCAGAAGAGAGGTGCAAAGGAGCAAGAAGTGGCAGGTCCAGAACCGCGCAAATTCCCACTGAAAGACGGTTTTTCCCAAAAACCAGTTGGGATAGACAAAGGAGATGATACTCCCGATGCTGCCGACGTAGACGTTGAACTCCTTTAAGACGCCCTTCTTTTTCTTGATGAGGAAGGGAGTCAGAATGATCTGGAAGGCGCAGACGTTGTAGGCGGTGTTGATGAGGTTGAAGGATGTCCCGAAGCAGTGGGGCCAGAGTGCGAATTTGAAAAAGTGTTGCAGAAGGTTGACCAGCGCGATGATGTACAGCGCGGTGATCCTGATGTACTCCGCCTTGTTTCGGAATGCAAAATATAAGCCCAGAAAGATCCCGACCGAGATGATCAGATATACGATTTGGGCGAACGAAAAAATATTGATGATATCCATCTTCTGTAACAATATTATATCAAAAAGAGAAGGGATATGTCAACCGAGCAAGAAAAGATTTTTTCAAAAAATGACTCCAAAACAGGAAAAAAGAGCTTTTTTGTCGAATTTATGCCTCTTTTCGGGCGGGCGTTCTCTTTCGCGCGGGCTTTTTCGCGGGTTTTTTGTCGTTTGCGGACTTGACGCTCGCCTTCAGAGCCTCCATGAGGTCTAAAATGACGCCCGGCTTTTCCTCCTTTGCGGCGACGACCTGTTTGCCCGCGATCTTGTCCGAGATGAGGCTTTTCAGCTTTTCCCGGAACTCATCCTTGTATTTTTCGGGCTCGAAGGGGGATTCCATGCTCTTTATGAGAGTCTGCGCCATCGAAAGTTCCTCGTCTGTCACCTTCGGCTTGTCGTACTCGACGGGAATTTCCTTGATATCGTCCTGATAGAGAAGGGTCTGAATGAGCATTCCGTCCTCGCGGGGAATGAGGACGAGCAGTTTTTCGGAATTTCCGAGGACGGTCTTCCCGAGGGCAACTTTCTGCGCTTTCATCATCGCTTGACGGAGAAGTTCAAGCGCCTTTCCGCCGCCCTTTTGCGGGGCGACATGGTAGGCCCTGTCATAGTAAACGGGACTGATCTCATCGAGAGAGGTAAAGCTCAAAATGGTGATCGTGCGGTCCTTCTCCGTCTTGATCTTCTCGAGCTCCTCGTCCGAGATCGTCACATATTGATCCTTGGCGTACTCGAAACCGCGGATGATGTCCTTCGCCTCGACCTCTTTGCCGCAGTGTCCGCAGACCTTCTTGTAGCGAATGCGGGACTTGTCCGCCTTGTGCAGCTGGTTGAAACTGATGTCGCTGTCCTGCGTCGCCGTGTACAGATTGACGGGAATATACACGAGCCCGAACGAAATGGCTCCTTTCTGCGTGATCGCCATAAAATTTCTCCTTATTTCTCAATATTCTCGGAATGCGTTCGGATTATTCCCCGCAAAATGCCGAATCTAACAGTATGACACAAAACAAATTGGAAACCTATCAAAATAAGCGGGACTTTTCCCGCACAAAGGAGCCGAAGGGGAGCGTCAAGCGATCGAAACTTAAGTCTCTCCGCTTCTCCGTGCAGCGGCACGCGGCAAGAAGGGACCACTTCGACCTTCGTCTCGAGTATGGCGGCGTCGCCCTCAGCTGGGCGGTCCCCAAGGGCCCTTCCTTCAATACGGCGGATAAGCGGCTCGCAATGCGCGTCGAAGACCATCCCGTCGACTATATGGACTTTGAAGGGACCATTCCCAAAGGGGAGTACGGCGGGGGGACCGTCATGCTCTGGGACGAGGGAGAGTGGCTCCCGCACACCGATCCCAAAGAGGGGCTCAAAACGGGGTCTTTAAAGTTCCGTCTTAACGGCGAGCGGCTCAAGGGGGACTGGGCGCTCGTCCGCATGAAGAGCGAGGACGGAAAAGAGCCCTGGCTTCTCATCAAGGAGAAGGACGAGTTCGCTAAAAGAACCTCCGGCATCTCCCGCTTTCAATCGGGGGTCCGCTCGGGGAAGAGCATGGAAGAGATCGCGGGAAATGCCGAGAAAAACCCCTTCCAAAAGGTCGATGTCATGCTCGCAAAGCTCTCCGAGGAGCTACCCAAGGGCAAAAATTGGGTCTATGAACTCAAATACGACGGTCATCGCACGCTCGCCTTCGTCGAAGAGGGGAAATGTCGGCTGTATACGCGAAACGGCTATTCCTGCGACGAAAGCTTTCCTTCGGCAAGAGAGGCGATCGAAAAAGTTTTTTCGGGCCGCGCCGCGGTCGTCGACGGGGAGATGGTCGTCGTGAACGAAAAGGGAGTGCCCGACTTCGGCGCTCTGCAATCCTATGTGAAAAGCGGAAAGAAAGGGGGACTCAACTATGTTTTGTTCGACCTTCTCGCGCTGGACGGAGAGGACCTCAGAAATTTACCCCTTTTGGAGCGCAAGGAGAAATTGAAGGCGCTTTTGAAGAACGCGCCGCCCGTCCTCGTCTACAGCGAGCATACGCCCAAAATGACAAAGCAAAATATAGAGGCAGTCAAGGAGAAGGGAATGGAGGGAATTGTCGCGAAAAAAACAGATTCTCCCTATACCGCGGGCAAAAATGGGGACTGGGTCAAGATCAAGTTCCGAGGGGCACAAGAATTTCTCATCGGCGGATACACGCTCTCGGAGAGCGGGGAACTGAAATCGCTGCTTGTCGGAAGCTACGAGGAAGAGGAGCTCAAATTTTCGGGAAAGGTCGGCACGGGCTTTTCCGATCGGACGAAACATGAACTTCTCTCAAAATTTATGAAGATCAAGCAAAAAAATTGCCCCTTTTCGGAGCTGAAGACGAGCGAGCGGCGGGGAGTCTCCTTTGTAAAACCCGTCCTCATCGCGCAGGTTGCCTATGCGGAGATCACCTCTTCGGGACTTCTCCGTCAGGCGAGTTTTCAGGGACTGCGGACGGACAAGGAAGCGAAGGAAGTCGTCTTGGAAACTTCCGAAAAACCAAAAAAAACGGGCAAAATCCTGACCCATCCCGACAAGATCCTCTTTCCAAAGCAAAAAATCACAAAGGGCGACCTCTATGAATACTACGAAAAAGTCGCGGAAAAAATGCTGCCATTCTTAAAGAATCGGTTTTTGAGCCTCGTCTGCTGTCCCGCGGGGATCGATGGGGAGAAATTCTTCCGAAAGCATTTGGACGAGGGACTCGCAGGGATCAAAAATGCGCCCGAGGGTTCGGAGAAAGACGACTATTTTTATCTGACAAGTAAGCGGGGGATCTTCTCGCTCGTGCAGTACAATGCGATCGAATTTCATGTACGGGGTACGAAAATCAATTCGGAAAAGCCCGATCTCATGGTCTTCGACCTCGACCCCGACGAGGGACTTCCGCTTGAAAAATTGCGGAAAGGCACGCTGATCATCAAGGAAATTTTGGACGATCTCAAATTGAAGAGCTTTTTAAAGACGAGCGGGGGGAAGGGGTATCACATCGTCGTGCCCTTCCGCGGCGGAATGGAGGCGCAGAAGTTCCGTGATTTTTCCAAAAACGTCGCCGAACTTGCCGAAAAGAGCCATCCGAACCTCTTCGTCTCGAACGCCTCCAAACGCGCACGGGAGGGGAAAATCTATGTGGATTGGCAGCGGAACAGCCCCGGCTCCACGAGCGTCGCGCCCTACAGCGTCCGCGCCCGCGACGGCGCCCCCGTCTCTATGCCCATCTTCTGGGAAGAACTCAAAAAAATCGCCCCCAACGCAATCACCCTGAAAAATGCTGTCGAAAGGATAAATGAAAATCCGTGGGAATAGATTTCGACGAAAATCTTGCTGCGCAATATTTATCGTCGAGGAAATGAGCCTTTATGCCTTGAATCGTTTGGTCCTCTTCATCGCTTTCACAACAATGTGCGTCCTGTGGGGCGCCAATTGAGTGCGCTTATGGAAAATGAAATTTCCCAACGCGCATTTTATTTAGAACAAAGGGCTGCTTTCTGCTTGCTCGGGGGATTCATTACTCGCCTACGGCTCGTGAGGCGAAGTAAACATCTCGACCTTTGTTCTAAAATTACTGCGCGAGGCAAGGTTCCCTTGCCGGAGCGGCACCCCATTTGCCGAACCCTTTCGGCTTATTGTCGTGAAAGCGACCGTGAGAGTTACTGAATCAAGGCGCAAAAGCAAATTTCCTCGAACGCAAATATTTCCGTAGGAAAGATTTCGTTCGAAAATCAGAGTACTATGTCTGACATAGTAATGTCAGTAGATGGAATTTCCATGGGAATCGATCGCGACGACGAGGGGGAAGTCCTCGACTTCCATGCGATAAATGGCCTCACTCAGAAGGTCTTCGAAGGCGACGCAGGTCGCCTTTTTGATCGCGTTTCCGTAGGTCGCGCCCGCGCCGCCGATCGCGGCAAAGTAAATTCCCTTGTTGCGCCTGATTGCCTCCGCGGTCTCCCCGCTCATCTCGCCCTTGCCGATCATGCCGCAAAGCCCCAAATCGAGAAGACGCGGTGCGAAGGCGTTCATTCTCGCGGAAGTGGTGGGACCGCAGCTCCCGCACGCCTTTCCCGCAGGCGCGGGGCAGGGTCCCGCATAGTAGATGATGGCACCCTTCAGGGGGAAGGGCAATTTTTCTCCCTTGTCGAGAAGCTCGAATATTCTTCTGTGTGCACAGTCCCGCGCCGTGTAGATGGTTCCCGAGAGCAGCACGGAATCTCCCGCATGAAGAGAATTTATCTCTTTTTCATCGAGGGGCAGAATGATTTTTTTCATAGGATCTCCTTTTCGCAGCGCACGCAGTGGCACTGAATGTTGACGGCGACGGGAAGTCCCGCGATGTGGGTGGGGCGAAGTTCGCAGCTGACGCCGAGGGCAGTCACCTTTCCGCCGAATCCCTGTGCGCCGATCTTGAGAGCGTTGATCTTTTCAAGCGCCTCTTCTTCGATCGAGGCGACGTCCGCTCTTTCATTTCTGCTTCCGACCTCCCTGAGGAGCGCCTTCTTTGCAAGAAGGGCGCAGGAGTCGAAGGTCCCGCCGATCCCGACGCCCACATACACGGGCGGGCAAGGCTTGGAGCCCGCAAGTTTTACAGTCTCCACTATACTTTTTATGATCCCATTTCGTCCCTCCGAGGGGGTCAACATATAGAGCCTGCTCATATTTTCGCTCCCGAACCCCTTGGGTAGAAAGGAAATCTGAATTTTATCCCCCTCGACGATCTCCACATGCAGATGGGCGGGGGTGTTGTCGCCCGTGTTTTGACGGGTGAGGGGGTCGCAGACGCTCTTTCGGAAATTTCCGTCCCGATAGGCGCGGCGGACGCCCTCATCGACAGCCTTTGAGAGGGGGGGGCCCTCCAAAAAGACCTCTTGCCCAAGTTCCATCATGACGACGGAGAGCCCCGTGTCCTGGCAGATAGGCATCTGCTCCCGCTTTGCCGTGCGCTCGTTTTCAAGCAAGGTATTGAGCGCAAACTTTGCGGCTCCCGACTCGATTTTTTCGGCTTCTTCCATCGCCGATCTGCAGCTGTCCGTGAGCGAAAGCCCCGCTTTTCGTGCCAAACGGTATACACAATTTTGAATTTCTTGGGTATTGACGATTCTCATGCCTCTATTATAGGACAAATTTTTCAAAAATGGAAGCATTCCGATTGAAATTTACGAATTTTTTTGCTATAATATCCATATGGACAATGAAGTGAACTCTCAGGATGAATTTCGCAGGAAACGTCTCGTGCAAACAGGGGCGTCCTATTCGCTCGCCGCGTCAATCCCTCTGTTTCTCAACCTGGCGCTGACGCTTCTCGTCTATATCGTCTGCGGACCCGATTTCGGGAGCGCCGGCTATCCCGATTGGTATATCTATCTTCTCTATCTGATGGCGCAGATCCCCATCCTCATCACCCTGGTCATCTATTTTCGCAAGAGTGGGGAAAAGGTGACGGTTGTCTGTCCGCACTGTCACATCAAGTACTTTTTCATCGCCTTTTTCCTTCAATTCGGACTTTTGTTTTCGCTCTCCGAACTGAACGATCTGTTCATCGGTCTTTTGGAACTCATCGGCTATCGAAGCAGCAGTATGGATCTGCCCGACGTCACGGGTTGGAAGGTGATTCCCGCCATTCTCGTCATCGCGTTGGTTCCCGCTGTCTTTGAAGAGACTCTCTTCCGCGGCGTTCTTGCAAGGAATATGTTCGCCTCAAATTGGGGGCTTCTTCCAACGCTCTTCGTCTCGGGCGCGATGTTCTCGCTCTTCCACGGCAGTCCCGAACAGACCATCTATCAATTTATTTGCGGAGTCTGTTTCGCCCTCATTGCGATCCGCTCGGGGAGCATTTTGCCGACCATGCTCGCGCACTTTCTCAACAATGCGATCATTCTCATTCTCGCAAGTTTCGGCTACAGCGATATGACGCAGTGGGCGCAGGGGGGATACATTGCCCTGCTTGCCGTCTCCGCCGTCTGCCTCGTCGCGTCTCTCATCTACCTCATCTTCTTGGACAGCTCCAATAACCGCAAGGGGAAGATCGTAGAGGGCAAGATCTTTTTCTCCGCGGCGACCATCGGCATTGCCGTCTGCGCCGTCGAGTGGATCTATGTCTTGATCGCAGGCTTCTTAAATGGTTAAGATCAACATCATCTGCGTCGGAAAACTCAAAGAGAGCTATCTTTCACAGGCAGCGGACGAATATTTAAAGCGGCTTTCCCGCTTCGGAAGCGTGAAAGTTATCGAGCTTGCCGAAAAGCAGACCCTCGGCGAGGAGGCGGAGGGGATCCTCCGCGCCTCTAAGGAGGGCTACACCGTTGCGCTCGCCGTCGAGGGAAAGCAAATGAGCTCCGAGAACTTCGCAAAGAAGCTCAAAATGCTCTTTGACCGCGGGGAGACGGTCAACTTTCTCATTGGCTCCTCGACGGGACTCGACGATTCCGTCAAAAAGTCAGCAAATGAGCTTTTGTCCTTCTCCGAAATGACCTTTCCCCATCAGTTGATGCGCGTCATTCTGCTCGAACAGATCTATCGCGCCTTTATGATCAATTCCAATTCGACTTACCACAAATGAGAGACATATCGTATGATAAAGTATGAATGTCTATGAAGAGGTCAGCAGATTTTACGAAAATTTCGAGGGTGAGAAGAAAATCATCGGCGAAAGCGAGGAGGGGCGTGCGCTCTACGCCTTTTTTATCGGAAGACACGAGCCGCCCGTCGGCATTTCCCAGGCAGCCATTCACGGAAGGGAGTACATCACGGCGCTTCTCTCGCTCGCTCACATCGAACGGGGGATAAAGAGGGGCGGATTCTGGGTCTTGCCCCTTACAAATCCCGACGGAGCGCTTCTGTCGGAGGAGGGAATTTCCTCTGTAAGAGAGAAAAAAATTTTGCTCGAAATGAACGGCGGAACTGATTTTTCGCTTTGGAAAGCCAACGCGCGGGGCGTCGATCTCAACGTCAATTTTGACGCAAAATGGGGGGATGGGGTCAAGAATCTGCGATTTCCGGGTCCCGAAAACGATATCGGCGAAGCGCCCTTTTGCGCGAAGGAGTCAATGGCGCTCGCCGCTTTTACGAGGGAAATTTCCCCCGATCTCACGGTGAGCTGGCACACGAAGGGCGAGGAGATTTATTGGCGGTTTTTTCAGCCCTTTTTTCGGCGGCAGAGGGACAGGCGGCTTGCAAAAATCCTCTCGCGTGCCGTAAATTGTCCGCTGCGGGAGGCGAAGGGCTCCGTCGGCGGATACAAGGATTGGTGCATCGAGAAGCTGAAGATTCCCGCCTTTACGGTGGAAGTCGGCTCCGAAAATCTGACCCATCCCATCAAAAGAGAATATTTGATAGAACTTATTGAACGATACGGCGGCGCGCTCAATGCGCTCGCAGAGGGGTTTCATGGAAGAGCAATTCATGCGTGAGGCGATCAGACTCGCCGAAAAAGCCAAAAGGAAAGGGGAAGTTCCCATCGGCGCCGTCGTCGTCTACCGCGGGAAGATCATAGGCAAAGGTTACAATCTTCGCACCAAGCTGCAGCGGGCGACCCAGCACGCGGAAATTCGCGCGATCGACCGCGCCTGCCGAAAATTGAGGAGCTGGCGGCTGCCCGAATCTGAAATTTATATCACGCTGGAACCCTGCCCCATGTGCATGGGGGCGATTCTGAACGCGCGGATCGACCGCGTGTACTTCGGCGCATACGAACAGAAGGGCAGAAGCCTCACCGAGGAGCTCGCCAAGGCGAACCTGCTCAACCACACCGTGGAAGTGTCGGGCGGCATTCTCAAAGAGGAGTGCGCGCAAATTCTGTCAAGCTTTTTCTCTGAAATGAGAAAGAGAAGATAAATGTTTCGGCAAAAATCTTGCTGCGCAATATTTTTGTCGAGGAAATGGGCTCTCGAGTTCCCACAGCTCCGTCCTCAAAGCTGTTTCAATTGACAATAAGCCGAAGGGGTTCGGCAAATGGGGTGCCGCTCCGGCAAGGAAGCCTTGCCTCGCGCAGTGGAATTTGGAACAAAGGACGAACGTCTTCCTCGCGCGCCCGCGCGTAGATTGGCTCATGTTTTTATATTATTTCTTTCTTTCTTTCTTTCATCTTGTCTGTTTATATTATTATTTATATTATTATTTATCTTAAGTGCAATTTTTGCACGTTTAGATGCAATTTTTGCACTATCAAAGTGCAAATTTTGCACTTGTGTGGTGCAATTTTTGCACCATAGGAAATATTTCCGTTGGAAAGATTTCATTCGAAAAATTTCTGTCATATAACTCCCCGCCGAGAAAATTCCCATGGTATAATTTTTATAAATTCACACGGAGGTTTTCATGGCACAGATCATCGAAATCAAAATTCAAAATAAGATCGCCAAGACGGATTTCAGCGACGTCGTCTCCTACAACAACGTCTATCGCCTGAAATTCGTCTTTGACGAAGAGTGGGCGGAATATCCCCATCGCGTTGCGGTCGTCTATTGGGAAGGGGGCGGCGCGGAGGTCCTGTTTACCGAAAACGAATGCGACATGCCGCAGATCAATTCTCTCTTTTCCGAAAATGTCTATGTGGGCGTTTACAGCATTCAGGACGGAAAGCGGATCGCCTCTTCCCTCGTTCCCATCCGCTGTCTGCCGGGCGCGTACAAGGCTCCTCCCGCCAAAAAGACCGACTCCCTGCAAGAGCAAGTTCTCGACATGCTCAACAAATTTGGAGACCCGCACAAATTCGTCACGGTGGACACAAAGCAGACGGTCACGGGACAGAAGACTTTCACCGAAAATCTGATGGTGGGAGACATTTCAGGCGGCGTTGAGCTGGATCCCGCGCTCGGGGCGATCGTCCGCTATTCGGAAAATGCGAGCAAGCCGATCAAACTGCCAAACAAAATGGGCACATTTGCCCTGACGGATGACATTCCCGATCTCACGGATCTCAAAAAACAGAGCGGGTCCGCCATTCAGCCGGGGGACGTCACGGTCGCATACACGCCGATGGGGGAGCGGGACCGCAAGACCTTTCGGCTCACGAAGGGGGCGCAGGTCGAGTTCCACGGCTTCGATTCGGAGCTCATCGACGACGACTTTCTCTCCATCGAGGGGACCCGTCTGAAAGCCGAGGGGTATACGACCTTTCAGAGCGGAGACATCACCCTCATCGGCGGGCAAAATATCGGCATCGCGCAGGAGGGGAACAAGATCACCTTTGTCGGGGCGGACATTCCCGACATCTCGGGACTTGCCGAGAAGACTCAAGTCCAAGAAGTAGAGTCCGCCGCACAAAAGGCGCAGGAGACAGCAGATTCCGCAAAGTCAGCCGCACAGACTGCACAAACCACTGCGGAAAAAGCGCAGGAGACAGCAGATTCTGCAAAGACGGCGGCACAGAACGCACAATCTGCGGCAGATTCCGCAAAGACGGCGGCACAGAACGCACAAAATTCCGCAAAAGCTTCTCTTCAACCCGAAGATGTAACGATTATTGCCGAGCAGGATCCCGGCAATTTGAATCTTCCGTTGAAAAAGGGGACGCGGATCTTCCTTCATGGATTCAGCGCAGACCTTGTTTCGGATAATGCTTTGTCGATTGACGGAACGAGGCTCAAGGCGAGCGAAACAAGTCAAGAGCCAATCAGTGGGGACATTACGCTCAAGGGAGACGGTATCATAAGGATCTCTCAGGTTGCAAAGGAATTTGTATTCTCTGCCTATCTTCCCGAAAATCACGTGACGACGGATACGGAACAGGAAATTTCCGGCGCAAAGACCTTTACAGGGCTTGGCGGGTTGAAAGTCAAGGACGAGGCGCTTGGGAACACGACGCAGGTCTCCCCGAACATGATCACCGTTGGCTTTGGGAATAAAAAAGCTTCGAGTGAAAATCCCGTGGAATATCTCGTCATCAGCCCCTCCGGCTTTTCGATCAATGAGGACTTCGGCGGCGAGAGCGGTAGACCTGTAGAATTTTCTTTCCCCGAGAAGAGCGGCACAATTGCTCTTAAAGAAGATATCCCGACCGATTACGTCACGAAAGATACGGCGCAGGATATCACGGGGAGTAAGACATTCAAGGGGAACGTCACCTTCGGAGACTTCAATACGCGCGGACTTGGTGTCAATTCAAATGGGATTGGGTTTAGTGTATATGTTGACGGTCTTGGGTATCAGGTCAATTTTCAAGAGCGGGCGGGGACGGTCGCACTCGACGAAGATATTCCAAACTGGGCGAGGACGGAGAGCAAGCCTGAGTATACTTGGAGCGAGATAAAAGGAACAAATAATTTCGTCACGACGGATACAAATCAGAGCATTAGCGGAGAAAAGACTTTCACTTCCTCTGTAACGGTAGGGAGTTCACCAAACGACGGTATTCAAATCAACCCGACAACAAAGTCAATCACTGTTTTGTCGGGAAACTCGAGCAAGCCCATAAAACTTCCCGATAAAATGGGAACTTTCGCATTGACAAGCGATATCCCGACTCTGCCATCTTGGATCGGGAGTTCGAAGCCTTCTTACACGTGGTCGGAAATTGGGTCAAAACCTACGAATTTCGTCACGACGGACACAAAGCAGGAGATTTCGGGTGAGAAGACATTTACTTCGGTGCTAAACGTAAAAAATGAAGAGTCCGGAACCACTACGACGATTTATCCTGACTCAATTTATATTGGTGCCGGGAATAAGGAAGCTTCAGAGGAGCGACCTGTAAAGTATCTTAACATCAGTCCCGATGGACTTCTCATCAGAGAAGATTTTGGCGGGTCGAGCGGTAGACCCATAGAATTTTCTTTCCCCGAGAAGAGCGGCACAATTGCCCTCAAGGAAGATATCCCGACTTTGCCATCTTGGATCGGGAGTTCGAAGCCGTCCTACACATGGTCGGAAATTGGGTCAAAACCTACGAATTTCGTCACGACGGACACGCAGCAGACTATTTCCGGCGAAAAGACTTTCACAAAAACTGTAACAATTGACGGAACAAATGCAATTCTCACGGTCGGATCGGCAAAAGACGGTTATGTGCAGATTAGGAACGACTCAATCGCAATGGGAGACCCCGTCTCAAAGCAGACCTCTACCTATCGATTGCCTGATAGAGGGGGAACAATTGCGCTGACAAGCGATATTCCGAGTGTGCCGACGGACAAAGATATCTTTTTAAAGGCGCACCCGGTCGGTTCCTATTATATCAGCAGTGAGAAGACCTCTCCCAAAGACTTGTTCGGCGGGAGCTGGACGGCAATTACGGGAAGATTTCTATACTGCAATGCGGGAACGGGCACGGGAGGAAGCAATTCCGTCACTTTGACAGTGAACAACCTTCCTTCTCACAATCATAGTCTTGATTCACAATATTTTGCTTCCAGAAGGTCGGCGAATAGTGGTTACGGAAACCTTATGAACGGAGACGCATCGAATGACCCGGATATGAATTATGGTCTTCCATTTTATCACAGCAGTGAAATCATAAAAAATACGGGAGGCGGACAGGCATTCAACAACATGCCCGCATATCAGACTGTTTACGCTTGGAGGAGGACTGCATGAGAATTTTCGATGAGACAAAGACAAAAGTACTTGAAACTTACGACAAAAATGAAGGTTATCTGAAGCCGGACAAGCTCATAACCCATCATGAAGCTGTTCCGGAAAAGGTCATCAAAACAGCCAAGCAGCTCGCAGACGAGCTTATGGAGAAGGGGAAGGAAGTCAATCTCCGCTCGGACGGAAACTACTATGTTGTCACGGACATTTCCTACAGGGACGGCGTCCGTTGGGGCAATGACGAAGAACTCATAGAGCCTGTCATAGAAGAAGGGAAGGAGGCATGGGACGAAGAGGAGGAGATCCAAGTCTTTGTTCCGTACACCGAAAAGGAAAAAGCGGAAATCGAGATCATGGAACTCAAGCAGAAGCTCTTTGATTCGGACTACAAGGCGATAAAGTACGCGGAAGGGCAGCTCTCCGAGGAGGAATATGCATCCATCAAAGAAGAGCGCCAGTCCTGGCGGGACAGGATCAACGAGCTGGAGTCTTTCGGAATGAAATCGTAACATGTGCGCAAACTGATCTGTGTGAATGTCGGAAAAATCAATCTCACCGTGACGGCGGAATTTCAAAAGGAAGGCGGCGTAAAGCCGCTTTCCTTTGTCTGGGAGGACGGGCGCATCTTCGATGTGGAAAGCGTTGAGAAAGTCGAGAGGGCGCCTGCACGGGTCGACGCGCTTCTGCCCATTCGATACACCTGTTTCATAAAAGGAAAGAGGAAATATCTCTATTTTGAGCCCAAAAAGCTGTCCTGGTTTGTGGAAATCTGCAATTAGCGAAGTACTATGTCTGACATAGTATTGGAAAGTGTGCGAGAAAAATGGCATTTTTTTCACAAATTCGGGCAGAAAATTCTTGACGTTCGGATTGGATTTGGATATAATAGAAAATGCACAGGGGAGTAGTTCAATGGTAGAGCAACGGTCTCCAAAACCGTCTGTTGCGTGTTCGAGTCGCGTCTCCCCTGCCAAAAAACGGGTGTGGTAGAATCCACACCCGTTTTTTGGCAGGTTAGAGCAAGAATCGAAAATATTAGGGTTCCCACAAAAAGAATGCGAAAGCGAACAGGCGAGTATTAAGCGTAAAAGATTCTTTTTGTGGGATAAAGTCGCGTCTCCCCTGCCAAAAGGGTGAGCGCGAATCGAAAATGTTTACTCGCCCCTTTCCCTTAAGGACGAGATTCTTCGGCGACGGCACCCTGCGGGTGCCTGCTCAGAATGACATCGCTTTTTATTCGCTCATGACAGGGAAAGGGCGCTTAAACTTTGTTTCATCTATTTTCTGAAAAGTATTGACTTTGTCATCATAATAAGGTATAATTATCGTACAGAAATTGACCGGGGGGGACTGCGTGAAAAACAGGGGAAAATTGTTCAAAATCGTCTCGATCGCAGTCTCTGCGGTCTGCCTTTTGCCTTTGGTGAGCGCGTGCGGGGAACCCGAAGAGCTGCACGAACATGTCTATTCCGAAAAATGGTCTTATGACGACACCTATCACTGGCAGGAGCCCCTCTGCGGGGACACGGACGAGCCGAGGGGAAAATCCGTTCACAACTATGTGAAAGGAGTCTGTAGCCTGTGCGGCTACGATCCGAATCCCAAAACTCCCGACGCGCCCGCAACGCCCTCAAATCCTTCCGAACCCACGCCTTCTCAGCCCGATAAAAATCCCGGGGAGGAGCAACAGGACCCGGGCGGTTATGATCCCGGGGAGATCGAGCCGAATGTGGATCCTGTGGAGCCGGAACCCGACGTCGTTCCCGACACCATGGAGCTCGGAAAGACCGAGCGCGGGGCGGACGGATTCGACTACACCGAGCTTTTCGACGGCAGCGGCATTCTTGCGGGGTATGCGATTTCGGCAGGGGACAATCTTTCCGCAGATTCCATTCAAATTCCCGCAAAATATAAGGACCTTCCCGTCTTACGCATCTCCCGTCGCGGATTCGGCGGATGTGCGATGAGTTCGATCTCCCTTCCCGATTCCATCGATTGGATGGGGGAACTTGCCTTCGACAGCTGCAAGAACCTTACTTCCTTCACGATGCCCGACAGCGTCGAGACGATGATGGACATGTGCTTCTACGGCTGCGAAGCCCTGAAAAGTATCAAGCTTTCAAATTCCCTCACGGGGATCTATTATAAGACGTTTTGCAACTGCACCTCGCTCGAGCGGATCGACCTTCCCGACAGCGTGAAAGAGATCGAGGGAATGTCCTTCCAATCTTGCAGCTCTCTGTCCGTCATCACCTTCGGAAAGGGGCTTGAGGAAGTCGGATTGCAGGTCTTCAAGGACTGCAAGAGGCTCTCGACCCTTCGGGTCGCCTCCATTGAGTCTTACCTGAACATCTCCTTCGACTATTCGAAGGATTCGATGCCGACCTACTATATTCGCCACATCATCGACATGAGCCGCACGGACGGCGCGGTCGATCCCAAAAACTACCTCACAGACCTCTCCGTCTCAAATGCCAACCTTTCCGCAAAGGTCTTCGGCGGAATCCTCGACCTCAAGACAGTCAAACTCGGAGAGGGCGTGAGAAGCGTCGGCTCAGAGTGCTTCAGCGGCTGCACTTCGCTCGAGAGCGTCACCCTCGACGACGGGATCGAGACGATCGAGGGGCTCGCCTTCGACGGCTGTATTAAGCTTAAGGATGTCATGCTGCCCGCAAGCCTCAAAGATCTGAATTTCAGACTCTTTTCGAATTGTTCGTCGCTCACGAGCGTCGCGATCGGGAAAAATCTTCAGAGCATCGGACGGGAAGTGTTTCTCAACTGTAAAGCGCTCTCCATCATCCGCTATGAGGGGAGCTCCGCCGATTGGGAAAGTATCGTAAAGGACTACGATTGGGACCATATGATGCCATATGCCCGCATTCAGTACAATAGCTGAAAAAGACTTTTGAGGAAGGGGGAACCATGGAACAGGAGAATTTATTCAAAAAATTCTATCGAAAACTTGTGCGCATCGGCGTTGTCAAGGCAATGTTGCTTGCCGCGATTTGCGGCCTCGCCGCCGTCTTCGGGTGCGCCATCGTCACGATCCCTTTTTATCTGCCCGTGAAGACCATTCTGCTTATCGTCCTCGGCGCGTTCGCGGGCGTCTTTGCTTTCGCGGTTCCCATTCTGTACTTTACGCTCTTCAAGCCGACGAAACGGGACATGGACCGGGAGATCGACAAGCTCGGGCTCGAGGAGCGCGTCATCACCATGCACGAGCTTGAAGGCAGCAACTCTTACCTCGCCCTCTGCCAGCGGGAGGACGCGAAAAAGAAACTCGGCAGCGTCAAAACTTCCGACCTCAAGTACAAAATTTCCAAGACCTCTCTCCTTGCGCTTTGCATCGCGTTCGCGCTCTCCCTCTCCATGACGGGGATCAGCTCCCTCGTCTCGGTCAAGTATGCGGAGAGCCTGCAAAATCAGCAGGGGGAGGACCCCGAAGTTCCCGAAAAGGACCCCGAATACGTCACGATCAAATACCTCGCGGAGGAGGGCATGGGGCACATCGAGGGTCAGGCGGAGCAGGTCATTCTCAAGGGCTCGGACGCGCAGTCCGTTCTCGCTGTCCCCGAAGAGGGCTTTATTTTCGTCAAGTGGAGCGACGACTATATCTATGCCGAACGGTGGGATTGGAACGTCCTCGAGGACATCGAGGTCGAGGCAATCTTCATTCCCCAAATGGAGGGCGGCGGCAACGAGGGCAATCCCGGAGACGAAGGGGGCTCGGGCGGCAACTCCCAGCCGGGCGGCGATGAGGGCTCGGGCGGCGATGACGAAGGCGGCGAAGGCGGAAACGGCTCCGGCGAGGAAAACGGCGGACAGGGCACGGGCTCGGGAAGCGAGGACGGCGGAGACGAGGGTCAGGAAAATCCCGGCGAGGGGCAGACCGGGGGATCGGAGATCGAGGATCCCAACGGCGTCGCGGGCACCGGCGGAAAGAGCAACGACAATACGGTCATCGACGGTCAGACCGACTACAAGACCGCAATCGACGAAAATTCGGAAGAGGACCTCGAAAACGACGACTCCATTCCCGACGAGCTCAAAGACCTCATCAAACGATATTTGGAGAATCTGAGACATTGATCTTATAAGGCGGTGTTCTGAATGGTACTGCGACTTTTATTTCCGCTCGGACTTCTGGCGCTTCTTGGGATCTTGCTCATCTTTCTCATTCACGTCATCAATCCGAAGTATCAGGATAAAATCGTCTCGAGTACATACATCTGGAAAAAGGCTCTGAAAATGAAGAAGAAGCGGCTGCCCATCGACCGCTTCTCCAATCTCATACTCTTTTTTACCCAGTGCCTCATTCTCGCCCTCTGTGCGATGGCGCTCGCGTCCCCCAATCTCTTCACGGAACAGTCTTTGCGGAACGATATGGAGCGGATCGTCGTCATCGAGGCGTCCGCGGGAATGCGGGCAAAGTATTTGGGCGACGAGGAGGGGGAGACCCGCTTTCAGAGGGCGATCGACGAAGTCCGCGTCGGCATGAACGACGTGCTCATGCGTCAAAACGGGTTTCTCACCATCATCATCGCCGACGACGAGCCCTACTACCTCTTCAACGGCGCGAGCATGACCGACTATTCGGACGTTGTCAGGGCGCTCGACGGTCTCGAATGCCCCATGTGCAAGTCGGACATGCAGACCGCCATCGAAATGGCGCAGGAGAGAATGCTCGTCAATCCCGCATCCGAGGTGTACGTCTATTCGGGCACCGAATACGGCTTCACGGGGGACGCGGTGACGACGGTCAACGTTGCCGACTTCGATCATGAGTGGAACATCGGCATTCTCGGCTGCGAAGTCGCGGTAGAGGAGAACGAATATATCTTCCATGCAGAGCTCGGCGCATACGGAAAGATCGCCGTCGACAAGACCCTCTGCGTGGACATCTACGGCGCAAGAAACGGCAGCGAGGAGGGGACGCACGACTATACGGGGATCAGGGTCCCCGTCACCTTCGTCGTCAATACCGAATCTCCCGGAATGGAACTTAAGCAGACCGTCGACGTGCGTGCGACGGATCTCTCCATCGGGGGAAAGACAGACTGGTTTTTCTCCTCTTATGAGCGGGTGGAACTTCGCATTGCGGACACGGAGGACTCCATCTCGGAGGACGACACGCTCGTCGTCTACGGCGGAGAGAAGGACCCCATCCGCATTCAATACTACAGCACAAATCCCAACACCTTTTACTTTCTTGTCTTCAGTATTTTAAGAGACGAAATGCGCTTGACGCGGGACATCGTCTTCGATCAGGTCACCGACGGAGATCCCAAAAACGAGGGGTACGACATCTACCTCTTCGAGCACGCCATTCCCAAAATCGTCCTCGAGGAGGGACTTCCCAAGGACGGGATCGTCTTCCTCTTCGACCCCGATATCGACGAAGAGTCGCTCGAGGGGCTCGGCTACAAGTTCGGAGAAGAAGTCACTCCCGACAGCTTCACCTATTTTCGGGAGGGCTCGAAGGGACATCCGCTCACGCAGTCCATGCAGCCGAACAGGATCGGCGTCAGCTGCTACAAGAAGTTTGAGAGCTTCGACGAGACCTTTGTCCCCGTCATGTACTGCGACGAGGATCCCATCGTCATCGCGAAGAACATGCCCGACTCCAAGCTCATCGTCATGCCCTTCAGCATCAATTACTCGAATTTCTCCGTCCAGTGGGACTTCATGATCTTCCTCTACAATGCGATCGACTACTATCTCCCGCTCACGCTCGAGGAGCATTCCTTCGAGCTGGGGGACTCTGCCGCCGTGCA
>CANQBW010000007.1 GCA_947589565.1 uncultured Clostridia bacterium
TAGAGCTCCTCTTCATAGACAGTTTGTTTGATAAATCCGCGTTCGCGGAGAATGTCCAAGACATTTTTCATTTGGATACCTCATGAATATAGTGTTAGGAATTGAGAATGGCACATCGCTTGCTTAGGGGATTCCTCGACTACGCTCGGAATGACATGTCGAAAACAGGCACGCCGGTTTACCGAATAAAAAGCGTCGCGGGGTTTGGGACACGTCGCAAGTGTCCCAACATTTTTTTGCGCTACTTTTTTGTATGCGTAAAAAAGTAGCAAACGCCCGTCATGCGGAAATGACCGTGTTTAAGCGACCTGCCGCTTGATCGGAATAACATTGCTGTTTATTACTTTTTATTATACAAATAAAACAGTCTTTTGTCAAGAAAAAATTTCCTGCGGATTTCTCTCTTGCGTCCGCGCAACCGGCTCGGAGCGGAAGAGGTTCGGAAAAGAAATTTCTTCCCCGCGCTTTACCCGCTCTACCCACGTTCGGAGCAGTTCATTTTGCTCCCTTTTTCTGCGCACTCTGCCTCTTTCGATGACTTCTTCAAAATTTTCCCGGATCATATAGACTATTCTATCCATAATAGTTGACAAGTATTGTCATATATGGTAAATTTTTATAGGGAAATCAACCGAAATTTGGAGATTTTTATGAAATTTCAGATCATGTTGGAAATTCTGTTTATCCTGCTCGCGCGGCGCAAAGTGAGCGCGGGAGAACTCGCGAAAAAATTCGAGGTATCGGTGAGAACGATCTACCGCTACATCGATGAAATGACGATCGCGGGCATTCCCATCGACGTTGCGCGGGGGTCAAACGGCGGGGTGTACATCTCCGACTCCTTCAAGCTCCCCAAGGGACTGATGACGAAGGAAGAGTATGCGCGGACCATTCAGGCGATGCTCGCGATGAACGAACAGCTCAAAGACTCTTCGCTCGACTCCGCGATCCAAAAACTCTCCGCACAGATGAAGTCGGAGAAGTACGACCTCACCCTCTCGGGCAATATCCTCGTGGACAGCGGGACCTGGGGGGATACCAACCGTTTTTCGGAGAAACTCTCCCTGCTCGAGCGGAGCATCGAGGAGAAGTTTGCGCTCGACATCGACTACATCTCCCGCGACGGCGTGCGCTCGCAGCGGAGAATTTTTCCCCATCTTCTCGTCTACAAGCAAAATATTTGGTATGTCTACGCCTGGTGCACGACGAGGAATGCCTTCCGCCTCTTCAAACTCGGGCGAATGCGCTCCATGTTGAAGACGGAGGAAATCTTTACGCCCGTCCCCTTCCGCCGCGAGGACGTCCCCCTCAAGTTCTGGCACGACGCGGACAAGACCGTTCTCGCGCGGTTTGAGATCTTCTGTGACGCCCTTCCCCTCGTCGAGGAGTGGCTCGGTGTCGACAATGTGCAAAATTTCAAGGGAAAATACATCTCCGAGGTGGAACTTCCCGACGATGAGTCCCTTGTCGGAAAAATTCTCTCGATGGGACCGGGGATCAAGGTCCTCTCCCCCGAAACCTTGGCAGAACGCGTCTCGGTTGCGGCAAAAAAAATCACCGAAAGTTATCTTTAAGGTTTTCGACGAAAAGCAAGTCGGTTCCATAAAAAATGACAGTTTGCATATACTGTCTGGTATGAAATACATCCTGTTTTGCGGCGGGGGGAGCGCGGGACATGTCGTGCCCAATCTCGCCGTCATGAACGAACTCAAGTACACCCATAGGATCGCCTACGTCGGGACGGGCGGCATTGAAAAGCGGCTGCTTGCGGAGACAAACTTCCCCTTCTTCGAAATTGACTGCCCCAAGCTCGTGCGGTCGGTCTGTCTTGACAATTTCTCCATTCCGAAACGGCTTCACCGCGCGAAGAAGGAGGCGATCGAACTTCTGACGCGCGAGAAGCCCGATCTCGTCGTCTCCAAGGGAGGGTATGCGAGCTATCCCGCAGTCTACGCCGCGCACAAGCTGAAAATCCCCGTCCTCACGCACGAGAGTGACCTAAAACCGGGGCTGACGACCAAGATGATCGCCAAAAAATGCAACTTTGTGTTGACTTCCTTTCCCGAGACGGCGGGGCTCTTTCCGAACGGCAGATATGTCGGCTCCCCCATGCGGAAGGAACTGTTCCGCTCCGAAAAGGGCCGCGCGAGAAGGAAGTTCCAGCTCCCCCCCGAGGGGAAAGTTCTCCTTGTCTTAGGGGGCGGCAGCGGCAGCCGCGCGATCAATGAGGCAGTGCATGAAAATCTTTCAAGACTTTTGAAAAAATATGCAATTTTACACCTTTGCGGCAAGGGAAATCTCATGGAAGATCCCCCCGAGGGGTATTTCCAGAGGGAGTTTGAAAACGACATGGCGAGCGCGTATGCGGCGTGTGATTTGGTTCTCAGCCGTGCGGGGAGCAATACCGTCTTTGAGACGATCGCCCTCAAAAAACCGGCGCTCCTCGTTCCGCTCGAGAAAAATTCAAGAGGCGACCAGCTCTTCAACGCGCTTTACTTCGAAAAGAGACATCTTGCGAAAATTTTGCGGGAGAGCGAACTTTCCGCCCTTCCCGAAGCGCTTGAGAGCCTCGAAGAGGACAAAGAGCTTTTCAAAGCCCTCTCCGAATCGGAGATCAAAAGCGGCACCCCGCAGATTTTGCAAGTTATAAGAGAAATGCTGAATTGAATGGGACGTTACACTGTCTCTTCTATCGACCGAGGGGATCCATTCGACTCCGTGGCTACGCCACTCCGCTCAGGATGACAGAAAAAAACTGCTGTCATTCTGAGTGAAGCGAAGCGGAATCGAAGAATCTCGTCCTTTGTTCTAAATCCCATGGTGCGAGCAGGGTTTCCCTGCGCTGCGCGCCCCTGTTTGCGAGCCACCGCACGCTTCTTGTCGTGAAAGCGAACGAGACGACCAAACAATTCAAGGCAACCAAGTCCATTTCCTCGAACGGAAATATTCCCGAAGGGAAGATTTCGTTCGAAACACTAAGGCGCCAGCGGATATTTATTATGAAAAAGATCGGCTTGCAGGTAGGTGTCGGGGACTTTCCCCACGAGGACGCTCTCACAGATGAGGACCTCCGTCAGGGAGGCGAAGTTGCTCGTTCCCGAGGGCATGATGATGGAGATGTCGGCGACAATATCCAAATAAATGCTGTGCTTGGTCTGATTGACGCCCGCCTCCGCAAACGTCGAGGAGAATTTGCACTCCACGTTGGAGATGGGAATGATCTTGAGGTTGATGTTGGGTCCGAAGCCCGCCCAAGCCTCGATCCCGAAGAAGGCGCCGAGGGGCACGTTGACGCCCGCTTCGCTCATTTTGGTGAGATTCTGCTGGGACATATATGCCGTGTCGCGCGCGATGCGGTTGATCTCAAAGGCGTTTGAGGTGATCCCCGTGATGTTCCCCTCTCCGTCCCGCGAGACGTTGATGAGCTCCTCGTAGCGGACCTTGTCCGAGAGGGTATAGTAGACGGCGTCGTTGACGGCGACCGTCGTGATGGAGCGCATGGACGCCTCCGCCACCGACTTTAAAACGCGCGTGATGTTGACGTGCAACAAAATGACGGCAAGGAGCAAGCTCAAAGCCGCGGCGATCCACTTGAGTCGCCGCTTCCACTTGGCTTTGGGTCTTTTGTACTTTTTCATAGTTACATTTTATGCTTGTCTCTCGACAAAAATAATTTCTGACAAAAAGTTTGGAACAAAAGGTCGTCTGCAAGCGTAATCGCTTCTGATTGTCATGGGACGCATGATGGGCGTTTGCTACTTTTTTACGAATACAAAAAAGTAGCGCAAAAAAATTCCGGGACACTTGCGATGTGTCCCGGACCCCGCAACGCTTTCGGTATAGTTACAATCTAAGCGACCGTGGGGATTCCTCGACTGCGCTCGGAATGACAGCGGGGTAACGTGTCATTCTGAGCGAAACGGAGTGTAAGCGGAGTGGAGTCGAATGAATCCCCTTGGTCGTTAGAAAAGCCTATATTATGTCAGGCATAGTACTATGCAAAACGTTGAAAAACGAAAAATCCACTGCTTCTTTTGGCTTTTCCTCGTCGAGAAAGATCGCGAAGCAAGCTTTTCGACGAAATTTTGCATAGGATGATATATGAGCAGATTACAAGTCTACCCCTATGACCGCGAGGGGGCGGTCGCGTATGCGAAGCAGTGGGCGTTCGGGCGGAATCCTAAGTTCTATGATTTCAGTCGGATCGGCGGCGACTGCACGAATTTCGCCTCGCAGTGCATCTTCGCGGGCGCGGGGGTCATGAATTTTACGCCCGTCTACGGTTGGTTCTATCGCTCGGTGAACGACAGGACCGCCTCGTGGACGGGCGTTGAGTATCTCTATAACTTTTTGACGACCAACGAGGGGGAAGGCCCCTTTGCAAAGGAAGTTCCGATCGAGGAAGTAGAGCTCGGGGACATCGTCCAGCTCGGACGGCTGACGGGCGACTTCTACCACTCCCCCGTCGTCGTGGGATTTTCGGGGAACAACATCCTCGTCGCGGCGCACTCCTACGATGCTTTCGGCCGCAACCTCGTCTCCTACCGTGCCCCCGTCGTGAGAGGCGTACATATTTTGGGAGTGAGGAAGTAAGGGTTTCGAAGAAAATCTTCCTGCGGAATATTTTCTTCGAGGAAATGAGCTCTCGAGTTTCAACAGCCCCGGTTCGGCGGTAGCGCCCGCCTCACCACGCCTCGCCACCGGCTCGGCTAAACTCGCCTACGGCTCGTGCGCCGCGCTTGGACAACAATAGAATGGCGCGTCGTCTGCGTTGCGCTCACAGCCCACCGGGCTGTTGAGCAGGAATGCAACGCTCCACTCTCGTTCGCTTTCACGACAATAAGCCGAAGGGGTTCGGCAAATGGGGTGCCGCTCCGGCAAGGAAACCTTGCCTCGCGCAGAAAAATTTAGAACAAAGGGCAATGCGCCGTCCGCTATTGCGGACGGCGCATTCTGCTTCCGATGAAAGGCGCGTTGGGAAATCGCATTTTCCATAAGCGCCTTTTATTTGGAACAAAGGACGAGACCCTTCGACTGCGCTCAGGGTGACATATTTTTCCTCGAACGAAAGATTCCGCAGAAAGATTCGTTCGAAATTTAAAGTGCTCTGATACTCTCCACCGGTTTCTTCTTCGCGGCGAAGTAGACGGGCAGGAAGGTCGAAATCACGGCGACGACTGCGGCGACGGCGACCATCAGAAGCATCGGCATGGGCCCGAACACGAACAGGGTCACGTCAAAGCCGACCTCCGCCTTCAATATGCTATTCAAGACCGTCGTCAAAATCATAGAGCCGACGATCGCAAGAATCGTGCAGATCCCCACGATGATCCCGCTCTCCGAGAAGAAGATCTTGAACACGTCCGTCCCCCGTGCGCCGACCGCGCGCAGGATGCCGATCTCCCGCTTTTTGTTCGAAATACTCATCGAAATGAAGCTGAAAAGCAGCAGCGCAGAGAAGATCATGAACACGAGTCCGACCGCGAGGAAGACGACGGAGAGAACGTCCACAAGCTCGTTGACCGTGTCAACGTCCGTATACAGACGGTTGTCAAGACGGTATAAGACGTCCGTCTCCGGGTCGACTGTCCCCGTCCGCGCGACGAAATTCAAGATCCCGTCCCTCGTTTTTGTGAAGGGTACAAGCACGCAGGTAAATTTTTCGTCCGGGTCGTGGACATATTTTGTCTCGATCTGAACGTCCATTTGAACCTTTTCCGACGCGTCGTAGAACGCCTGCGAGCAATACATTCCATTGGCAAGATTGTAGAATTTCTCCTCTTCGGAATAGAACAGTCCGACGACTTTGAAGGTCGTCTCCGTCCCGACGGAAGCGTCATCTCCCCTGTTCTCATAGTGCATCGCCGAGACCTCGAAGGGCTCCTTGACGGCGCCTTCGATGATCTTGACGAGTTTTTCAACGTCCTCTTTTCCCTTGACGGGGATCCACTCGTCCGTCTCCTCGACGTAATATTCCCAGCCGATGAGCCCCTGCAGCGCCTGCTGCACGGCGACATTCTCCTTGTCGAGCTGCTTTAATTTTCCCTCAAACTCCTCCATCGCTTTTTGGAAGCTCTCGTCGTCTTCGAAGTCGGATTCTTGAGGCATTTCCTTTTGCAGCTCTTCACGTTTGATACTGTATTGCTCGGACAGGTAGCCGATCAAAAAGACCGGCGCGACGATGATCTCCTTTTCTTCGAGGGCGCTCGTCTCTCCGTCAAAGCGGAGCACGGAGAGCTGCTCTTTTGTGGGATTCTCCTCATACACCCTCATCGCGCTCGTGCCGTAGAAGTCATTCTCCTCATTGTAGGGGCTTATAAAGGAATAGTAGTCATCCATCGCGTCGAAGTACTCGATAAAGTTCTCCTTTCCGCTCTCGAGAGGATGTGCCTCAAAAAAGGGATCATCCACGAGGACAAGCTCAAAGAGCCCCTCTTCGAGAAAGCTCATATAGGTATATTCGAGAAGAAAGTCCTCCTCTGTTTTGAGTTTTTCATACTTATGGGGAATTTCCCCGCAGTCGAAGACGCCCGAAATCTTGAAGACGCCCCCTCTGACCACGAGATACTCCCCGACGAGGGAAGAGGCGGACTCGATCTTCTTCTCCCCCTTCTCCTCCCCCTTTTCGTCGCAGGAGGTGAAGGTGCCGTTCCGGGCACACTCCGCAAAATAAGAGCTGACGCAGATTTCATTCTCTCCCGTGGGGTAACTTCCCGCGACGAGTTTTTTGCGAAGCGGATGATTCGCGGGAAGGGAGGAGACCAGATGAAGTTCGGGCTGATAATAGGTCCGATTGTCGCGGTGCATTTGAAGATTTTCGGGCGTGACGTCATAGCGGTATGCGCCGACAGCGTTCTCCCCGAAGGAAGAGACCTCTTTCGGCGTAAACTGCGTCTGATCCCGCGAGACAGAGGTATACCCGCCCCCATAGGTGTAGCGGGCTTCATATTGTTTGGAGAGGAGCAGATACTCATAGTCGCTTTTCAAAAAGGACTCGGCGAGCACTTCGTTCCCGTCGTAGAGCATCATGGTCGAGAAGAGTCCGAACATGACAAAGGAGACGAAGGACAGTAAAATGGTAAATGCGAGACGCACGGGCTTGAGTTTGAGGCCCGACGCACCGATTCGAATCGCCTTTCTCGCCGGAAGGCGGGATTTGATGAATTTGGGGCTTTCGGAACTTTCGGGAATGCTCTTTTCGTCCGTCTCCACAAAGCGTTCGCGGGCGCCGCTCTCGTCGATACGGTTTGCCCGCTTGAAATTTTTGTTCTCCTCTTCGCCCTTGCTTAAGAGAACTTCCCCCTCCCCTTCGCGCAAAAATTCGCAGACGGTGCGGAGAGTCTCCTCGTCCGGATCGCCGCTTTGCACGGAGAGAAGATTCTTTCCGATTCTCTTGACCTTGGAGCTTACAGGCTCCGCACTCTCGCGGGTCTTGGTGACGTCGGAGATGATCTTCCCGTCCTTGAGTTCGACGATCCTGTCGCCGTACTCCTCCGCGGAGGCGCGGTCGTGCGAGACGACGAGGACAAGCCGCGTTTTGGAGAGATGTTTCAAAGTCTCAAAGACCTGTTTTCCGGTTGCAGAGTCCAAAGCTCCCGTCGGTTCGTCCGCCATAATGATCTGCGGGTCCTTGACGAGGGCGCGGGCGATGGCAATCCGCTGCTTCTGCCCGCCCGAGAGGGTGTTCGGCTTGCGCTTGGCGTAAGAGGCGAGTTCGACTTCTTCGAGGATCCTCTTGACTTTCTCCCGCTCCTTGGTCTTGCCCTGGAGTTCGAGGGCGAGCGCGACATTGTCCTCAACATTAAATTCATTCAGGATATTATATTCCTGAAAGACAAAACCGACGTAGGTATTTCGATAACTATCGAAATCGGAGCCTGTAAAGTCCTTGGAGGACTTGCCCATGATGACGATTTCGCCGCTCGTCGGCTCGTCGAGTCCGCCCGCGAGGTTCAAAAGGGTGCTCTTCCCCGACCCGGACTTTCCGAGCAGGAAGACGAGCCCCGTCTTGTCGAAGGACACGGACACATTGTCGAGCGCGAGCGTCTCCGCTCCCCCCTTCGTGCGGTAAATTTTCGTTAAGTTTTTGATTTTTAACATATAAACTCCTCCCGCCGGAAAGGCGTTCTTTCCCCCATGTCATTCTGAGTGGAGCGAAGCGGAATCGAAGAATCCCCCTGACCTAAGCGACCAAGCCGCTTAAACATTGTCTCTCACGCATGACATGCGTTGTTACTTTTTTTACGAATACAAAAAAAGTAACCAAAAAAAATTCCGGGATGCTTGCGTATGCATCCCGGACCCTTTAACGCTTTTTATTCGGGATACATTCTTTTCTATCGACCAAGGGGATTCCTCGACTGCGCTCGGAATGACACGTTACCCCCCATGTCATTCTGAGTGGAGCGAAGCGGAATCGACGACGCGCCATTCTATATGTTATCCAAGCGCGCCTCACGAGCCCCTTTCCTGTCATGTTGAGCGGAACGAAGTGGAGTCGAAACATCTCGTCCTTAATTGGAAAGGGGCAAGTAAACTCTCGTCCTTAATAATAAGGTGAAAAGGGCGAGATTCCTCGACTGCGCTCGGAATGACACGTTACCCCCCATGTCATTCTGAGTGGAGCGAAGCGGAATCGAAGAATCCCCTAAGCAAGCGACGGGGCGTTCCTTTTAGAGCCATTTTATCATACTATTATTGTCTAAGTCAAACTCCACGCCCACATGTTTGACAAATTTTTGCGGATATGCTAATTTTTTTCTGAAAAAGACGTCACAATTCTGCGCTTTGAATTGTTTTAATAGATGAAAGGTGAAGGAAGTCGAGTTCCCTTCACCTTTAGAGGAAAAACATGAGCAATTCTTACATGGACCAACTCATTCTCTCGGCGATCGAGAGCTACGGCGATATGATCTACAGGCTCGCCCTGCACTACGTCCGCAACGCCGCGGATGCGGAAGATGTCGTGCAGGAGGTGCTGTTTGCCTATATCCGCCACAAGCCCGACGAATCGAGAGAAAAAGCCTGGCTCATCCGCGTCACCGTGAACAAGTGTCTGAACGTTCTCAAGAAGCGGCGGCGGGAGGTGCAGAGCGACTCCATCGAGGAGAGTCAGCCCCCGCCTATCAATGAGGAGCTTCATGAGGCGCTTGAGTCCCTCTCCGTGCTCGACAGAAAGATCATCTTCCTCTATTTCCATGCGGGGTATTCCTCGAAGGAGATCGGAAAACTCGTACATAAGTCAAACTCCGCCGTCCGAAAGCGGCTGGAGAGAGCAAAAATCAAACTCAAAAATTTTTTGGAGGACCCAAATGAATAACTATCAAAAATCGATCGACGAGCTCAAGTTCGATGAAAACGCCAAGAGGAGAATTTTTCACCGCGTAAGTCAAAGTTGGGACGCATCGCGCGAATATCGTCTGAAATTCGAGCGGATGCGGACGGCAAACATCTGCCTCTCCGTCTTTCTTGCCATTTTTTGCGTCTCCAACGTCGCTATGGCGGTGGTCAAAATTGAGTCGGAGAAGCCCGATACCGTCTATTACAGCGCCGGATTGGACTATTATCATGTCGGAGAGGCGTTTGAAGATCATGACTGCGTTCACAGAGAGATCGGCTATAACAGTATGGACGGCTCCTTCTATAACGGTTCCTTCCTCTGGAACAGCATTTCTTTTGCAAAGACTATTCAGTGCGGAGAGACTGTCTATAGAAGCGACAAGGACTACTTTCTCATCATTCAAGAGACGCTCGATTTGGACGAATACAGTCTCAACGATGTCTATAATTGGATCGAATTTGGGACTCTGTTTTACACTACTTCCGAAGAAGGAGAGACGCACAACATTAGTTTTACCTTGAATTTCAACGGCGATCCGAACGATGAAAACGATTGTCTCAACGTGGAAGTTACAAAGGCGTTGAGCTGCGACATCGCGATCCAAGGACCGCCCCGCGCGGCAAGGGGAACCGTGTATCTCTGTCTCGATATTTCGCAGGATCTGTATGACGCTCTCTATTTTAATTATGTTGCGGAAACAGAAGGCGTCGCCGGGATCGATCGGTTGGAACTTCCGAAATTGTTGATCGATGCAGGCATTCCCACAAAAGAACGCGCGATCGAATGTCGGAATAGATTTGAGGAATCCCGCGCCGAGAGTTGGCAGAATCATTTGAAATCTGAAGAAGAATATAAAAAATGGCTCGAGACCCATGAGAATCAGGCAAAACAAGATGAGGAACTTTTCAAAGAAATGTATTGGTGGAGGTATGAAAGAGAAGAAGGAGAATACAAGCAATACGAAGGAATCTTTACTCCCCCCGGCGACCCGAGCGCGATTCAGTTTGCGCCCTGCGATTTAGACAAACACGTCTACCTTGATAAATTCGGAAAGCGTCGCGAGGTCGGACTCATTTTCTACGCATTTTACAGCGATCTCAACTTTTGCGATTCGCTTGTAATTTGAAAAAATTTATTTTTTGGAGGTATAGTATGAAACACTCAACCAAAGAAGCACTCAAACGCTTCGGCATTGCCACGGCATGTCTGACTCTTGTCGCCTCGACGACATTGCCCTTCATGGGTAACAGACCCCTCACGGCAGAAGAACTCGAAAGAGCAGAGCTGTTAGCAACCATGCGAGACTACCGAAAAGAAATCGTAGTCCCCGCCTCTTTGGATTAAATACCTCCACATCATTTTGCTTAGGGCGCAAAGCATATGCTTTGCGCCCTACTTTTCACCTAAAAACCTCACACCATCGGCAGCGGGCGGCAATTGCCGCCCGCTGCCGAATTATATTGTTCCATCTCCGCTCAAGAATATTCGGCTCTTTCCTTGCTAAAATTTCAAGGCAGAAAAATCCCGCGAACCATGGACGACCGTCGTTACGATCACGGAATCCTCTTCCACAGAATAGATCGTGACATAGGAATAAGTGATTAAGGTGAAGGGAATCGAACCCGCGACGGTTTTGGGCGGCGGATTTCCGCCCGGTTCTTCGTCGACTCCCTTGGCAATACCATCTAGTATTCCCTGCGGTCGTCTCCTTGCCCAAACGAAAATCCGCTCGCCCAAAACTGCTTTGCACTCCCGCGTGGCAATTTTCGAGGGATTTGTGCCGAGGAGGAGGAAGGTTTACCGGACGTAAATCGACGACGACGCAGGCAAAAAGAGCCGAAAAGAGCCCACGGGAGCGGCGCGGATTCGATTCCCTTCACCTTATGTAGCGATATTTGACATTGAATCCGATTTTGTTACTCAATTTTGCACCGCTTTCGGGGAAATCCCGCAATCACTCGATGTCATCGAGAATCTTTCCAATGACCCTTTGCGCCTCTTCTAAGCTGTCCTCGGAAATAAATTCTTTGATGGAGAGTAAATCATCGTACACCTGAGGGTTGATTTTCAATTGCTTCATTGCTTAAATCCCAAGTTTTGAACGAAGAGTTGACAAATCAATATATGGTTCGCCGCGTTCTGTACGCTGCTCCGCACCCATGATCTTTTCCATGAGCTTGATTTGCGCCATAAGCTCATCATACTGCTCCACATCCATGATGACATATTTTCCGCGTCCGTTCTTTGTCAAAAAGACCGGGGAATCCGCTCTGCAATCCTGCAATACCGTTGAATAATTCCTCAGGTCGGAAATGGGTTTAATGGTCATATCTCTGCCCCCTTGCATTTTTCTTTGCTGTAAATATTATAGCATAATTTTACGAAAAATACAACAGCATTTTATCAATTTTCCGAAATATTTTTCGCGCCGCCTGTAAATTGCAGGCGGCGCATCATTTTCGTTAAGTTGTAACCTCGGAACGACAGGTAGGAATGAGCAAAGCGATGTCATTCTGAGCGAAACGGAGCGCAAGCGGAGTGGAGTCGAATGAATCCCCCTAAGTTTCGACGAAACGTTCCAAAACCGTAATTCAACATTCTATCGACCGGGGGGATTCTTCAACTGCGCAACGCATTGCGCTGCTCCGTTCAGAATGACGTCGGGGAACGACTGCGCCGCCTGCAAATTGCAGGCGGCGCATTGCCCTTTGTTCTAAAATCCCATGACTTAGGTTTCCTGGTCGTTAGAAAAGCCTGTATTACGAAGAGCGTTGCGGGGTCTGGGACACAATCGCAAGTGTCCCAGGCTTTTTTGCTACTTTTTTCAGCATTGAAAAAAGTAGGTGCATGTCTTGCTCAAAAGACAGTGTTTAAGCGACCTGTCGCTTGCTCAGGGGGATGTTTCGACTCCGCTTCGCTCCGCTCAACATGACAGAGGGAAGAACGCCTTTCCGGCGAAGAGGAATTATCGTCAAAACTTCTATTTCTTCAAAAGTCTCCTCAAATATTCCTCGTACTCCTCGTCCGTAAGTTTGGGAAGTTTCTTAGATTTTGACATATCCGCGGCTCCTTGGAAGTTTACTAAAAGTATGTCCCGCGGGGTCCCCTTTCATGCGGATGGGTGCGATTTTCTTGTCATAGCTTTTGCTAATTGGAAAGCTTTGCTCACTCCGTCCGCAGGGCGATGACGGGGTCCTTCTTCGCGGCGGCGGAGGCGGGAATGAGTCCGGAAATCAAGGTCAGCACGACGCTGACGAGCACCATGATCGCGGACGTCAAAATGGGCAGCGCGGCAATGCCCGAAATTCCGCTCAGCGAGTAGATGATCCCATTGATGGGAAGTTCCAAGAGGTATGTGACGGCCGCGCCGATGAGTCCCGCCGAGAGGCCGATGATAAAGGTCTCCGCATTGAACAGGTTCCGGATGTCCTTCTTCCGTGCGCCGAGCGAGCGCAGCACGCCGATCTCCTTGACGCGCTCCACCACCGACACATAGGTGATGATCCCGATCATGACCGACGAGACGACGAGCGAGATCGCCGTGAACGCCACCAAGACGTAGGTGATGACGTTGAGCATTGTCTGCACCATGCCCATGAGGAGCCCGACCGTATCGGTGTAGGTGATCTTTTCGGCCTCCGTTGTCGTACTCAGATCATTCCAGGCGTCTAAATAGTCCAGGACGAGGTCCTTGCTGTCGAAGTCGCGCGGGAAGATGGAGACGGAGGTCGGCGAATCATTTCCGCCGAGGAATTGAACGACTCCCTCGGCATTGTAGGTGAGGGTCACAGACATTGCGCCGTTGCCCGCCGTGAAGAATCCGCTCTGCGAATTTAAGTGCGCCGAGGGCGAGAAGTAAATATCCAGCCCCTCGGGGATCTGCGCGCCCGAGCCCATCATGCCCAAAAGGTCCTTGGGGACTTTCGCGTCCTCACTATTCATCCATTTGACGATGTCCGACTGCTTGTTGTGCTCGATGTAGGTCATGACGGACTCCTCGGTGAGGTTGAGTCCCTCCGAGAGGCACCCATAGGTGTACCCCTCTTTGAGCCGAAGGATGGCGGTGACGGTGAGTTCCAAGCCCTCGTCCGCAGTTGCGGAGAGGCTGTCGCGCTCTCCCGAGTACTCAAAGGGATAGCCGCCCGTGAATGCCGTCTGTCCCGTCGCTTTGTAAATCGAATTATTGTAATACAGGACGTATTTTTTGCCGATGAGCTCGTCGAGGGGAAGCAGATGATCCCACTCCTCCTCCGCGTCCCCCGCCTCTTCGATGAAGGGAGAGATGAAGTGCTTTTCATCGAGAATGCCGAGCTGCGCGGCGGTCATGTCGGTGAGCACGTTGTCCTCGCCGAGGACAAGGACGGCTTCATTCGGATTGGTCGGGAAGTGGGCGTTCTCGCCGATGATGTCGTACTGGCTCAAGACAAAGTCGGCATAGCCCTCGGCGGAACTATCCAAAGTGTCGGGCATTTTATGGACGATGTTGCCGAAGAAGTCCGCCATCGAGAGCAAACTGTTATACTGGGGTGCGTAAGTTCTCAGTTCGCTGATATAGAAGGACTTGAGCTCGGTGATCGAAAAGTTGCGGTGGACCTGTTCGGTCTCCTGTCCCTCGTGCTTGACGCCGCCGACCAAGACGTCGGTGAACAGATTGTCGGTGAGGGAAACTCCGTATCCGTACTGGACGGCGTTGACGATCTCGGGGTCGATCTTGTCGATATAGTCCACATATTTTTCGCTGATGTCGTTCGTGACGGCGATATTCTTGGCAAGTCCCGTCAGGAAAGAGTTGACATATGCCTTATCGGGCAATTTTTCCATGTCGGGCATGTCGTTGACGCTCGCCATCGCGCCCATGACGGCGGTCATGTCGAAGGTGTTCTCCGTGATGCTGATGGGATAGTAGGAGAGCATATCCTCCTCGGTCCTTCGGATATAGTTATTGAAGCCGCTCGAGAGCGCGAGCACGAGGGAGACGCTGATGATGCCGATACTTCCCGCGAAGGAAGTTAAGATCGTCCTTCCCTTCTTGGTGAGAAGATTCCGCGCGGAGAGTGCGAGCGCCGAGAAAAAGCCCATACGGGTGCGGGCTTTTTTCTTTTTGCCCCCCTTTTCCTCCGTGCGCTCGTCCTTGTTGACGTCCCAGGACTCCTCCTCGTCCTCGTTCTCGTAGGGGTTGCTGTCCGACTCCACCAAGCCGTCCTTGAGGCGGACTATGCGCGTTGCATAGTCCTCCGCGAGCTCGGGGTTGTGGGTGACCATGATGACGAGCCTCTCCCCCGCGATCTCGCGAATGAGGTCCATGATCTGGACGCTCGTCTTGCTGTCGAGTGCGCCCGTGGGTTCGTCGGCAAGAAGAATATCGGGATTGTTGACGAGGGCGCGGGCGATCGCGACGCGCTGCATCTGTCCGCCCGAGAGCTGGTTGGGCTTTTTGAAGAGCTCCTTGCCAAGTCCGACGCGCTCGAGAGCCTCTTTGGCACGTTTTCTTCGCTCCTCTTTGCCCATGCCCGCGATCGTGAGCGCGAACTCGACGTTCCCCAAAACCGTCTGATGGGGTATCAAATTATAGGTCTGGAAGATAAATCCGATGCGGTGATTGCGGTAAACGTCCCAGTCGCGGTCCTTGAAATTCTTCGTGGACTTGCCCTGAATGATGAGGTCGCCCTCCGTGTAGTGATCGAGTCCGCCGATGATGTTCAAAAGCGTCGTCTTTCCGCAACCGGATTGTCCCAAAATGCAGACAAACTCATTCTTGCGGAAACTCAAATCGATGCCCTTTAAGGCGGGCACCGTCCCGTCCGCAACTTTATAATCCTTTTTGATCCCCTTCAGTGTCAACATATCTTCCTCTCCAAATAAGTGTTTCGACAAAAATCTTCCTGCGGAATCTTTTTGTCGAAGAAATGAACTTCCCATGCCTTTTAAGGATGAGATGTTTCGACTCCGCTTCGCTCCGCTCAACATGACATGTGAGTACCGATGTCATCCTGAGCGCAGTGGCGTAGCCGCGAAGTCGACGCCACATCGTTCTATTGAGAATCGATATGTGGCGCACGAGCCGTAAGGCGAGACAGGCGCACCCGTTCTATTGTGCCACAACGTGCGCCTCACGTGCCTTTAGGCGAAGTAAGGATCTCGCCCTTAAAAGCCAAACTCGCGATGTGCAGCGCAATTTTGGTAAAAAATTCCTTTTTACCGCAAACATTATATGATAAAATTGGGGTACTGTCAACCCCTCGAACCTATTTTTTGTGAAATTTCACGAACTTATTATTTTTCTGTAAAAATTGCTTTCAGATTGAAAGCAAAAAAAGTTCTGTTTGTCTCTCACGCGAGACAGGCGTTGTTACTTTTTTTACGAATACAAAAAAAGTAACCAAAAAAAATTTTGGGACACTTGCGACGTGTCCCAAACCCCGCGACGCCTTTCGTAATACAGCCCTTTGTTCTAATCCAACTGCGCGGAGCAGAATCGCCATTCTGCGGTAGCGCCCCCTGTTTGCGCCCCACAGGACGCACATTGTTGTGAAAGCGATGAAGAGAGTTACTTAATCAAGGCAAAAAGGTTAATTTCCTCGAACGTAAATATTTCCGAAGGAAAGATTTCGTTCGAAACTCATTCAGGTTTTTTTCCAAAAAAGCCGAACAATCCGCACTCAAGGTTGGCGTTATAGAGCTTTCTGCGCTTGTCTGCCTTGCCGCCGAAGCAGCGCTCCGCCTCGGGAAAGCCGGAGAGAAAATAGCAGCTCCACTTGTCGAGGGAGCGGAAGACCTTTCCGAAATCGCGGTAGAGGGGGCGCAGATCCTCTTCCCTTCCCATTCGCTCGCCGTAGGGCGGATTGCTCATGAGAATACCGTAACTCTCCTTAGATGTAAAATTTCGCATGTCCGCGACCGCAAATCTGATGTGTTCCTCCACGCCTGCGCGGCGGGCGTGAAACCTTGCAAGCTCGATCGCTTTCGGGTCGACGTCGCCTGCAAATAGTTCGAGTTTCGTCGTGCGGTCGCGGAGCTCCTCCGCCTGTTTTTTGAACCCATCCATCACTTTTGGAGTATTTTTCCAGTGGAGAAAGTCAAAATCCCGCTTCGCTCCCGGGGCAATTTTCAGGGCGTAGAGGGCGGCTTCGATGGGGATCGTCCCGCTCCCGCAGAAGAGGTCGGCAAAGGGTTTTCCCGCGCGGTAGAAGGAGCTTTCGACCATCGCCGCAGCGGTCGTCTCTTTGAGGGGCGCCTCCCAATTCTTGACGCGGTAGCCGCGCTTGTGAAGTCCATCGCCCGAAGTATCGAGGGTGACGGTCGCAACGTCGCGAAAAATCGAGACGCCGACGATCGCCCGCTCTCCCCTCTCGTCGAGCGATCTTATACCGAGCTTCTGTTTGAGTCTCTCCACGATCGCCTTCTTCGCGACCCCACCCGCCGCTTTGATCGCGCCGAGCTTGCTTTGAGAGCTCTTTCCGTCCATGCGGATGAGGGTGTGCGCGGACAGAAATTCTTCGAAGGGAAGTTTTCGAACATTCTCGAAGAGCTCGTCGAAGGTCGTCGCTTGAAAGCTACCCAACGAGATGAGGACGCGTTCGCCCGAACGCAAAAAGACGTTCAGCCGTGCAACGTCCTCCCAATCGCCGGTCAAAGAAATTCTGCCCTCGATGGCGGGGCAGTCTCCGTAGCCGAGCTCCTTCAATTGTCGCTTGACGCTCGCCTCCAATCCCGAGGCACAGGGAATCAATAATTTCAATAAAATTCCTCCCGCCGGAAAGGCGTTCTGTTCACAAGCGGAATCGCTTTAAATTGTCTTTTCCAAAGGACGAACATGTTACTTTTTTACGAATACAAAAAAGTAACCAAAAAAATTTTGGGATGCTTGCGTATGCATCCCAAACCCTTTAACGCTTTTCGTAATAAAGGCATTCTAACGACCGGGGGGATTCACGCTCGCTGCGCTCGCTTTCGGCTCCACTCCGCTTACGCTCCGTTCCGCTCAGAATGACATTCGGTAGCTCTTTGTTCCAAATAAAAGGCGCGTTGGGAAATTTCATTTTCCATAAGCGCACCCTGTTTGCGAGCCACCGCACGCTTATTGCCGTTTGAAACGAATGAGACGATCAGGCTGTGGGAACTCGAGAGTTCATTTCCTCGACAAAAATATTGCGTAGCAAGATTTTTGCCGAAACAAACCCCTACTCCTCTGTTTCATCCACCGTCTCCGGCACTTCGGGTTCCGGAATGAAAGGCTGCAGGGGCGAGGTGACGGGGGTTAAGTCGTACTTGTCGTCGATGTCGCCGACGAGTTCCTCGATGATGTCCTCCCGCGTGATGAGTCCGAGCGCATTGCCGCTCCCCCCCACGATCATCATGTGCTCGCGCATACTCTGCATTCGCTTCATGAGGTCGGAGAGCTTCTCATCCGTCGAAGTATAGGAGATGGGCCGCACCAAATTTTCAAAACTTCGTCTGCCCGCGAGCAGATTTTCATAGTAATCGGCACGATAGAGCACGCCGATGATGTTCTGTTTGGTTCCCTTGTAGACGGGAATGCGCGAGAAATTCGTCTCGCGGAAGAGACGGTAGACGAGCCTCGAATCGTCCCTGATCTCCACCATGACCACGCGGTCGAGCGGGATCATGCAGGAGCCGACGTGCAGCTCGTCATAGCGCAGGGTCTTTGTGATGAGGTCATGCTCCGTCTCGTTGAGGACCCCCTCCTCTTTGACGTCCGTCACCAACATTTTAAACTCTTCCTCGGTGAACTTCGGCTTCTTCTTGTTGAGTCCGAAGAGGAAAAAGATGAGCTTTTTCCAGCCGTCGAAGAGAAGGTTCAAGGGCGTGCAGACGATGGAAAACCAATAGAGCGGATAAGCAGCGGCACAGGCAAACTTTTCGGGAGACTCTTTTGCAAGCGACTTGGGCGTGACCTCTCCGAAAATGAGAATGACCACGGTCAGAACGACCGTGGAGATGGTAGGCCCCAGGTCCTCGCCGAGAAAGCGCGTGAAGAGCACCGTCGCGATGGAAGCCGCCGCGATATTGACGATGTTGTTCCCGATGAGAAGGGTCGTCAGTACCTTGTTATAGTCGTCGCTCAGTTTCAGGGCGAGCTTTGCGGAGCGTTTCTTTTGCGCATAGCGGCGCATACGCACCGTGGAATAGCTCGTATAGGCGGTCTCCGTGGCGGAGAAACAGCCCGAGAGCAGGACGAGAACGGCGAGCACAATGAGTAGAACGGCAGTTACGCCTCCGCTTTGTACGGCGAGCAGAGGTAATGGGACTATGTCCGATGGGGCAGCGTCCATATTATGTTTGAAAAACTCCTTTTTTTGCCTTGCGGCAAGTATTTTAGAATATTATACTCTCTTTTTTCGGAAAAAACAAGTGAAACGATATGTTTTTCAGATAAAATCAGCATTTTTCGGCTTTCAACAGGTATTCATGCGCGGAAAAAGCCGCCACGAGCCCCTCGCCCGCGGCTTTGATATACTGATAGGGTCTCCCCGTCACGTCCCCCGCCGCAAAGAGCCCTTTCAAATTGGTGGACATATCCCGCGCGACGATCACGCGGTCCCCTTCCTCTTTGAGTCCCCCGACAAGGGCGGAGGGCGGCGTCGCATTTGAAAGCAAGAATACGCCGCTCACCTCTCTTTCCCCGCTCGAAAAGACGATTTTCTCGACGTGGGTCTCTCCTTCGACGGCAAGAGGTCTCTCTTCGAGGATTTCGACGTTTTTTGCGGAAAAACTTGCCCCTTCATAGTCGCAGAAGGCGTAGACTTTCTCCGCAAAACCCGAAAGATATTCGACTTCCTGTGAAAATTCTTTGCTCTCGACGATCGCGGCGATCTTTTTTCCGCGGTAGAGTCCGCCGTCGCACACGGCGCAGTAGCTCACGCCCTTGCCTAAAAATTCGCGCTCGCCCTTGAGTTTTCCCTTGCGGCTGACCCCCGTCGCCAAAATGACGGTCTTTGCCGTGTACATCTTGTCGCCCTGCGTCAAGAGATACTTGTCTCCCGTCAGATAGATGCGATCGATGCGGGCGGGAGTCATGGAGATCCCCTCCCGCTCTGCCTGTTTCTTCAAGAGGGCAGAAAGTTCTTCGCCCCTTCCCGAGAAGGAGAGAAAATTTCTCACCTCCTCGGAGAGGCGCACGTTCGTAAATTCCTCCGTGCCGAGCCAGATAAAGTTGTGTTTGAGCGATTTGAGGGTGAGCGCGGCCTCATACCCCGCGGGGCCGCCGCCGACGATCGCAACTTCGTATTCTTCCAAAATATCTCCTTTAAAGCAGTTTCAAATAGAGCTTTTCGATGTCCTCTTGGGTCGTATCCTTGGGATTTCCGGGACGGCAGGCGTCCGCCATCGCGCTTGCGGCAAGGAAGGGAACGTCCTCTCTCTTTGCGATTCCCTTGAGGTTTTGCGGGATCCCGACGTCCTCGGAGAGTTTTCTCACCGCCTCGACCGCCGCACGGCGATACTCATCTTGCGACATATTTTCTGTGCCCGAAACGCCCATTGCCCGCGCGATCTCGCGGTATTTCTCCCCCGTTGCATCGGCGTTGAACTCCATGACGGTGGGGAGCAGGATCGCATTCGCAACGCCGTGCGGGGTGTCGTAGACCGCGCCGAGGGCGTGCGCCATCGAGTGGACGATCCCGAGTCCCACATTGGAGAAGCCCATTCCGGCGATGTACTGGCCGAGCGCCATGCCCTCTCTGCCCTCTTTTTCACCTTTGACCGCAGAGCGGAGGGATTTTGAAATGAGACGGATCGCCTCGAGGTGGAACATATCCGTCATCTCCCAGGCTGCCTTGGTGATATAGCCCTCGATGGCGTGGGTCAGAGCGTCCATGCCGGTTGCCGCCGTCAGCCCTTTCGGCATCGTGCTCATGAGGTCGGGGTCGACGAATGCCGCGACGGGAATGTCGTGCACGTCGACGCAGACGAACTTTCTCTTCTTCTCCGCGTCCGTGATCACATAGTTGATGGTGACTTCCGCGGCTGTTCCCGCCGTCGTGGGGACGGCAAAGATAGGGATCGAGGGCTTTCTCGTCGGCGCGACCCCCTCCAGGGAGCACACGTCCGAAAATTCGGGATTTGCAATGATGATCCCGACCGCCTTCGCGGTGTCGATGGAGCTGCCCCCGCCGACCGCTACGAGACAGTCCGCCCCGCTCTTCTTGAACGCATCCACGCCCTCAAGCACATTTTCAATGGTGGGATTGGGCTTGATCTTCGAAAAGATCTCAAAGGGAATGTCCGAGCGGGTGAGAACACTTGTCGCCTTCTCGGTGACGCCGCACTTGACAAGGTCGGGGTCGGAGAGGACGAGTGCCTTTTTGAGTCCCCTGCGGTTGATCTCGAAGGGAAGCTCCAAAATGCTCCCCGCGCCGTGAAAACTGATCTCATTCAAAACGATTCTTGCCATAATTTTCCTCCTCTTTTCCCGTATTATACCATACCGAAGACAATTTGTAAACGGGCAAAAGAAAAAAATCTTTCGGCAAAAATCTTGCTATGCAATATTTTTGTCGAGGAAATGGACTTGTTTGCCTTCCTGCTGTCATTCCGAGCGCAGCCGAGGAATCCCATGGGTCTATAGAATGTTGTATTACGATTTTCAGAACGTCCCGTCGCTTGCTTAGGGGATTCCCGCTCGCCTACGGCTCGTGCGCCGTTTCGATAACAATAGAACTGCGCGGCGTTCGACTTCACTCCGCTTACGCTCCGTTTCGCTCAGAATGACATGCTTTTACAACTGTCATGTTGAGCGGAACAAAGTGAAGTCGAAACATCTCGATCTTTATTCTTAAAATAAGGTAGAGATTCTTCGACGACGGCCCCCCCCCGCGGCGACAGCCGCGGGGGGGGCCTGCTCAGAATGACAAGTTAAAGCAGGGTTTCCCTGCACTCGGGAGCTCATTTCCTCGACGATAAATATTCCGAAGGAAGATTTTCGTCGAAATAAAAAATTTGTCGAAAAATTTTTAAAATTGCCCTTCAAACAGTTGACAGAAATGTCGCTCCATATTATACTATCCGTGTTTTGTTTATTTTTAATAAACTTTTCGTTTAATATAGCTATTGTTTCGTAAAAAAAGACGAATAGTTTAGAATTACTAAACAAAAATGTTGTAAGGAGCATTATGGACCTTGGAGTAAAGCTGCGCGACATGCGCCAAAAAATCAATCTCACGCAGGAGGAACTCGCCGACCGCTGCGAGCTGACGAAGGGATACATCTCTCAGCTTGAAAACGACCTGACGAGCCCCTCCATTGCGACACTCATCGACCTTCTGAACGCGCTCGGGAGCAATCTCTCGGATTTCTTCCATGAGGAAGCCGAGCCGAAGACGGTGTACACTCCTTCGGAGTACATCGAAAAGCAGTCGGAGGGCATGGTCTTCAACTGGCTGATCCCCAATGCGCAGAAGAACATGATGGAGCCCGTGCTCGTCGAGCTCGAGCCGGGGGCGCAGACGGGGCAGGACTTCCCCCATGAGGGCGAGGAGTTCGGGTATGTGCTCGAGGGGCGCATCGCGATCGTCCGCGCCGAGCGAAGTACTCCCGCCAAGAAGGGCGAGAGCTTCTATTTTACGGCGGACAAGGAACATTACATTATCAATAAAGGAAAAGGAAAGGCGAAATTCATCTGGGTCTCCACCCCGCCGAATTTTTGACCGAGGAGGAACTATGGCAGAAAACATCATCGAACTCAAGAATGTGACGAAGTACTACGACGACAATCTCATCATCGACAATGTGAGTTTCAGCGTCAAAAAGGGAGAGTTTATCACCTTTCTGGGGCCCTCGGGCTGCGGAAAGACGACGACGCTCCGCATGATCGCGGGCTTCGACCTTCCGACGAGCGGAGAAATCCTGCTCAACGGGAAGGACATCTCCCTGCTCCCCCCCAACAAGAGGCCCGTGAACACCGTCTTCCAGCGGTATGCCCTCTTCCCCCACCTCAATGTGTTTGAGAACATCGCCTTCGGGCTCAAGTGCAAGAAGGTCATAAACACCTATCAAAACGACGAGGGCAAGAGCTACACCCGCCGCGAGAAGCTCACGAAGAAGGAAATTTCCGAAAAGGTCAAGCGGGCGCTCGAGATCGTCGACCTCGAAGGATTCGAAAAGCGCTCCATCTCCACCCTTTCGGGCGGACAGCAGCAGCGCGTCGCGATCGCGCGGGCGATCGTCAACGAGCCCGAAATCCTGCTCCTCGACGAGCCGCTCGGCGCACTCGACCTCAAGATGCGCAAGGAGATGCAGATCGAGCTCAAGGAAATTCACCGCCGCCTCGGCATCACCTTTATCTATGTCACCCACGACCAGGAGGAGGCGCTCACGATGTCGGACACCATCGTCGTCATGGCGGACGGCGTCGTCCAGCAGATCGGCACCCCCAAGGGCATCTATGACGAGCCCGCGAACACCTTTGTCGCGGACTTCATCGGCGAGAGCAATATCTTCAACGGCACGGTCGTGGGCGAGAAGAAGGTCAAGTTCTGCGGAAAGACCTTCGACTGTCTCGACGAGTTCGAAAAGAACGAGATCGTCGACGTCGTCGTGCGCCCCGAAGACCTCAGAATGTGCCCTCCCGAGGAGGGAAAACTCGTCGGAAAGGTCCTCTCCGTCGTCTTCAAGGGCATTCACTATGAAATTACCGTCGAAGTCGGAAAGTATGAGATCGTCGTGCAGAGCACGGAGAGCCGCGAGATCGGCGAGCAGATCGGGCTGAACGTCGCGCCCGACGGCATCCACCTCATGAAGCCCCGCTTTACGACGAACATCTTCGACGGCGTCATCACCAAGCGCAACACCGTCAAGTTTGCGGACGGCGAGTTCGAATGCGACGTGACACAGCTCTTCCCGGGGAGCACGATCGACGAGGAGGACTATGTCGTCCTTCCCTCGGGCGAAAAGATCGACCTCACCGACCGGGAGGTCACCGTCGAAGTCGGGCTCAACGACATCACGATCAGCGACGACGAAGAGGCGGGCGGCACGACGGGACACATCATCTCGATCATCTACAAGGGCGACCACTACCGTCTCATCGTCCGCACCGAGGAGGAAGAGGAGGACTTCGTCTTCTCGACGGACGATCTTTGGAATGAAAACGACTATGTCTCCGTCATCATTCCCAAGGACAAGATCAAGCTCACCTTGAAACCCACTGCGGAGGAGAAGAAATGAAGTTTCGGTTTTCGAGAAAGACGCTCGGGATCCCCTATGCGGTGTTCCTCCTCTTCTTTGTCATCATCCCGATGCTCGTCATCCTCTTTTACGCCTTTACGACGACGGAGACGGACGCCTCTGGCGCGGAGCACTTCTCCTTTGCGCTCTCCAACTTCGGGAAGTTCTTCTCCGACCCCACGAAGCTGTCGACGATCGTCTACTCCCTCGTCATCGCGCTGGTGACGACGGTCATCTGCCTTCTCATCGCCTATCCCGTCGCCTATATCCTCGCGATGAGCAAGCTCAAGAAGAAGTTCGTCATTCTCATGCTCTTCGTGCTGCCGATGTGGATCAACTTCGTGCTGCGCGTCAACGCTCTGAGGGAAATTTTCAATTTATTGTCTCTCTCCCCCGCGTTTGAGTGGCTGCAGAGCGCGAACTATTTCAAGACGATCTTCGGCATGGTCTTCGACTTTCTTCCCTTCATGATCTTGCCCCTGTATACGACCATCATGAAGATCGACAAGAGCCTCTATGAGGCGAGCAGCGACCTCGGCGGAAATGCGCTTACGACCTTTACGCGGGTCACCCTTCCCCTCTCCATGCCCGGGATCATGAGCGGGGTCACGATGGTCTTCCTTCCCTCCATGACGAACTACGTTGTCTCGGACATGCTCGGAAATGCAAAGGTGACCATCATCGGCAAGTTCATCTATGACTACTTCTGCAACGATTGGCACATGGGCTCCATGGTCGCGCTCATTTTGCTCATCGTCGTGTTCCTGTCCACCCTGCTGACGGGGGGATTCGGCTCGGAAGAAAATGTGAGGGGGGCGAATCTATGAAACATCAAATTTTGGGAAAATCGCTCAAGGCTGCCTTTGTCGGGCTCATTCTGCTCCTGATGTATGCCCCCATTTTGCTCCTTGCGATCTACTCCTTCAACTCGGTGAACAACATCGGCGGCTGGGGGGAATTTTCCCTCGTCCACTATGAAAAGCTCTTCAACGACCCCGTCATTTTAAACATGATCGGCAACACAGTCGTCCTTGCCCTGCTCTCTGCGCTCCTTTCGACCATTCTCGGCACGGCGGGCGCTCTCGGCATGTACTACTGCAAGAAGCGGGTCAAGACCGCGATGACGGTCGCCAATCAGATCCCCGTCATCAATGCGGAGATCGTGACGGCGCTCGCGCTCACCATCACCTTTGTCTCGGTCGGGATCGGAAGGTCCTATTTCACCCTTCTCATCGGGCATATGGTCATGTGCACTCCCTTCGTGGTGCTGTCCGTCATTCCCAAACTCAAACAGATGGACAACTCCCTGTATGAGGCGGCGCTCGACCTCGGCGCAAGTCCCTTTAAAGCGCTCATGAAGGTCGTTCTCCCGCAGATCATTCCCGGGGTCATCTCGGGCTTCATGCTCGCGATCACCCTCTCCTTGGACGACTACATCGTCACCGTCTACACCCGTCCCTCCGGCTTTGAGACGATCTCGACCTACGTCTACAACGCCACGACGAAGGGCAACAAGCACACGGCGGCGACCCTCTCCTCCTTCTGGGCGCTGACGACGATCATCTTCGTCCTCATCGTGCTGTTCGTCCTCGGCTCCAACTTGCTCGGAAGAAAGAATAAGGAGGTGCAAAAATGAAGAGAATCTGTGCGATCTTTTTGGGAGTTGCAATGCTTTTCCCTCCCCTCGTCCTGCTTTCGGGCTGCAAAGGAAGCGAAAAGCCGGACGTCATCTTAAAAGTCTACAACTGGGAAGAATACATCGACGAGGGCGACGAGGGCACCCTCATCTACGACGAACTGCATGAGTTCGACGAGAAGGGAAAGCCCGTTCTGGACGCAAGCGGCAACCATGTCCACATCGAATCCGACCTCGTGAACGACGACTTCTTCGAATGGTACGAAGAGACGACGGGGATCCCCCTCTCTCCCGAGGCAAATCCTCTTCTCGAGGACTTCGAACTCTGGTATGAAAAGACCTACGGGATCAAAGTGCAGGTCGAATACTCCACCTTCGGCACCAATGAGGACATGTACAACGAGATCGTCCTCGGGAACGAGTACGACCTTCTCTGCCCCTCCGACTACATGATCATGAAACTTGCGGCGGAAGGGAGACTCGAGAAGTACGACGAGAGCTTCTTCGACGAATCGGATGAAAACAACTACTATATCCGCAACGTCTCCCCCTTCATCAGAGAGAAATTCGAGACGAACGGCGGGCTCGAGGGCAAGGACTACAGTTGGAGCGAGTATGCAGCCGGCTACATGTGGGGCACAACGGGATTTGTCTACAATCCCGAGATCATCTCGGAGGAGACCCTTAAGGAGCTCGATTGGGAGGTCTACATCGAGAAGGGAGACAAATTTACCAATAAAATCACCGCAAAGGACAACGTGCGGGACACCTACTTCGCGGCGCTCGGGCTTGCCTTCCTCGAGGAGCTGACCGACCTTAAGAGCCGCCGCGACGCAGGCGAGATCGACGAAGAGACCTACATCTTCGAGATCACAAGGATCTTCAACGACACCTCGGAGGAGACCATCGAGCGGGTGGAGCCCATTCTCAACGAGATCAAGAAGAACATCTACAGCTTCGAGACGGACACGGGTAAGTCCGACCTCGTCAACGGGACGATCAACCTGAACTATGCCTGGAGCGGCGACGCCGTCTATGCCATGGACGTGGCGGAGGAGGAGAACGACTGCATGTTCAACTACTTCGTCCCCGAGAGCGGTTCAAACCTCTGGTTCGACGGCTGGGTGATGCCCAAGGGAGTCACGGAGCGCGGCACCAAGCACGCGGCGCAGGCGTTTGTCAACTTCATGTCCATGCCCTACAACGCGATGCGGAACAGCTACTACATCGGCTACACCTCCGCGATCGCGGGCGAAAACGCCGAAATGCTCGACTATGCCGACTATCTCTATGGGGAAGAGGAGTCGGAGGACACCGTCGAGTACAATCTGAGCTGGTTCTTCGACGATGAGGACGCCGTCATCTTCGCCGACGAGGAGCAGGCGACAAGGCGTCAGCTCTATGCGCAGTACCCTCCCGAAGAGGTGATGGCGCGCTGTGCGGTCATGGACTTCTACGGCGCGGAAGCAAACGCGAGGATCAACGAACTGTGGTCCCGCGTCAAGGCGGAGACCCTCGACGCCTGGGCGATCATCGTCATCTGCGTCACCGTCGCCGCGATCGTACTCTTCTTCGTCGTCGTCAAATTCGGCGGCAAGATCGACTTCTTCCGCAGAAAACCCAAGAAGGGATATAGGAAAATCTAATTTCGTCGAAAAGCTCGCTTCGCGATCTTTCTCGACGAGGAAATAAGCTCTCGAGTTCCCACAACCCCGTCCTCAAAATCGTTTCAAAGGACAATGTGCGTCCTGTAGGGCGCAAACAGGGGGCGCTGCCGCAGAATGGCGATTCTGCTCCGCGCAGTTTGTTTAGAACAAAGGGCGAGATGTTTCGACGACGCCGCGCCGCCTGCAATATGCAGGCGGCGCGGCTGCTCAACATGACAGGAAGGAACGTACAAAGCGATGTCATTCCGAGCATAGTCGACGACGCGCCATTCTATTGTTTTCTCGAAGCGCGGCGCACGAGCCCCTTCCCTGTCACCCTGAGCGTAGTCGAAGGGTCTCGTCCTTAGGAAAGGGGCGAGTAAGAATCTCGCCCTTTGTTCTAAATTCACTGCGCGAGGCAAGGTTCCCTTGCCGGAGCGGCACCCCATTTGCCGAACCCCTTCGGCTTATTGTTGTTTGAAACGAACGAGACGACCAGGCTGTGGGAACTCGAGAGTCCATTTCCTCGAAGGAAATATTTCCGCAGGAAAGATTTCCTTCGAAACAGAAACGCCCCCGTGCAAGATTCTTGCACGGGGGCGGATCCGAGTGGACCTGTAAGCCGGGTTCTGTCGTGTGCTGCCATTTATCTAAGCCTGCCGTCACCGGTAGGCTTCAGCGTTATTCACGGCTTGACTCGGGCGGGCAACCCATATGAGCCAAGCCCAAACTTGCATCGGACGGGGTTTACATGGCACGGGGCGTTACCGTCCCGTCGGTGAGCTCTTACCTCGCCTTTCCATCCTTGCTCCGCTTTTATCAAGCGGGGCGGTCTATTTCTGTTGCACTTTCCTTAAAGTCGCCTTCACCTGACGTTATCAGGCGTCCTGCCCTGCGATGCCCGGACTTTCCTCATCGCACTCTCGTGCGCCGCGGCAGCATAGTCCGCTCGGATTTTTTCATCTTATCAAATTTCCGAAAAAAAAGCAAGCGAAACGCTTGCTTGAAAGAAATTTTCTTTTTATCGTTATCTTACTCCCCCATGCCGTCCGGCATTCCGTCCGCGCCCGAGATCTTGCGGAAAGAGACAAAGTACTTTTTGTTGTTTTCCTCATAGTAGTACACGAATTGCAGGCAGAGAATGAAGAAGTAGCTCGCGGGGATCGTGATGAGGAGCATACTGCCGAAGGTAAACAGCCCGAAAAGCACATTGATCCCGAAGATAAGGTAGATCGCGACCAAAAAGCTTGAAAGTCTCCCCGCGAATCCCTTCTTCGCGCGGAAACTCTTGCTCATTCCCGCCTTGACGGTCATTTCGTCCGTGATGATGGACGGGATCCACGCCGAAATCAAGGTGAGTTTCACGGCGAGCAGCACGATGAACGCCGTCACCGAGAGGGAGAGTCCCAAAAACACCGTCAGAATGCCGCTCGTCGGGAGCAGCGAGGGCGTGTAGAAGAAGAAAAACCAACATCCCGCGAGCGCGAGCACATCATACAGGAAGGAACAGGGCACATAAATGATCTGATAGATCACCGATTTTCTTAAATGCTGGAAGTATGCCGAAGAAAAGCGGGTCTTGGAGTACGCCTGCATCTTGTCATTCAGAATGCTGCCCGCGGCGAAGTTCGCCGTGCCGTTCAAAAAGCGGGTGAAGAGATAGATGACGACGATGCCGACGACGGAGGCGATGATGGAGCCGATCTTGGTCCCCACCATCTGGAAAAAATCTTTGACCGCGGCAGTGATATTGTCACGGTATCCGTAGAGCACTTCGAAGTTGGGGCTTCCCGTGGAGAGCTCCTTGAAAAACTCCTTGAAAAGTTCGGTGATCTTGACTGCCTCGGGGCTGTAGACGATGATGTCGAGTCCCCTCTCCAATATGACAAGGACGAGGCTCATAAATAAGATCCCCGTCACTGCCCGGAACAGCAGGAGCTTGTAGACGTTCCCGAAATTGTCCGTCATCAGACGAAAGGCGTTTCTGAATTTCATATTATAACTCCATATAGCTGCGAAGTTTGTCTTCGCGGTCGAGACGGTCGGTCTCGAAGTACAGTGTCTCCATCCGCACGATAAAGCTCAAGTAGAAGAAGATATACAGGATGATCGCAACGATCCTCGAGATCCATTCGGGTCCCAAAGAACTTGCAAACAGGATCAAAAAGCAGGGCACATAGGAGAGCAGGAAGGAAAGATACAGCTTTCCCCTTACCCCCACCACGAGCTGGTAGGAATAGAGAAGGGCGCTGTAACTCTTTAGTCCCGTCTGCAGCTTGCAGGGAAGCCACAGATAGAGCACGGTGACGACATACAAAAGCGCAGCGATAAAGAGCACAGCCACAAGAAGAAACGCGATGCGCGCCGCGACCTTGGAGGCGGCACGGCTGATCATATAGAGCACAGCGGAGAGAATGAGCGCCCAAACTTCATACAATACGACATACATCGCCACAAAGCAGATAAAGGACAGGATCTGCGACTGAAGCTGGGACAAAATTCCGCTGAAACTCCTCTTTCCGATGCGCATGTGCTTTTCGACGCACGACATCAAAAGCGCCGAGAAGAGGACAAGACACCCGATCGCAAAGATACTGTACACGACGCCGAGGAAGGAGTCGGTGCGGAAGAAGCTGACGGCACGGAAGATCGTCGTAAAATCGAGCTCGAAGGGCCCGAAGATCATCGCGTTCGAGACCGTCGAGATCGCTTTGAAATCGAGGGAAAGAGACAAAAATACAGCGGGCGCTATCGCAAACGGTAGCACAAACCACAGATTTTTGAAGATGTATTTCCATTGTTCGACGACGATTCGCATACTCTTCCCCACGGGAGCGGGTATCATATTCCCAAAATCCCTATCCTATTATAACGCAAAACGGCGTTTCTGTAAAGGGTTTTTTGAAAAAATTCACGGAAGAAATCTTTTTTATCATTCTTCCCGCCCCTTTTCTTCAAAAAAGAGAAGTATTATGTCTGACATAATACTATGCAAAATGGCAAAATTTGAAATTTCGCCCACCCCTTTCCGCAAAAAGAAAATAAATTCCATTGAAAAAAGCTCGCTTTCAAAGCGAGCTTTTTGTTATCAGGTGGCTTTTGCCGAGAGGTTGAAGTACAGAATTTCTTCAAAACGTTCTTCGGTCAAGCCACTCGTGATCTCGAAGATGTATCCCCCTTGATCAATAAAGACATTTGCAGGCACCCCTTTCGACCAAAATTTGTCATACAGTTGGTCGGTCTCTTTGTTGCAGACTACGTAGATTTTAGCTTGATAACATAGGAAAACGTTTGCTTTTGCGGGTATTATTCAATCGTGATCTCAATATCACCCGTGTCTGTATTGATTTCACATCTGCCGCTGTCCACAGATTTTGGAACATCGACATCGCCCGTATCGGATTGAGCAATAAATATCTTCCCGGAAAGCAAACTGCCTGTAATATCGCCTGTATCGGTTTTGACAAAAATTTCGGTAGCGTCCGAGCCGTCAAACTTCACATCGTCCGTGCTTCTCTCAGTAGAAAACTTTTCTGCAATCACATGATTCAAATAAAGATCTCCCGTGCTTCCGTTTGATATAACGCTTTTGCACGTAATATCAGTCAGATATGTTTTGCCTGTTGATACACCAATCGTAAAATCTCCCTTGCAAGTCACGCCCGAAACAGTTACCTGGCCTGTGGTAACTTTAAGGTCAAGTGAGCCGGGGGAGATATTCTCTACACGGATATTTCCTGTACTTGCTTTTACTTGAATCGTCTCAGATACAGACGCATTCAAATTGACGTCACCTGTACTTAATGAGATATCGACATTGTTAAAATGAAAATCTTTCGGTATTTCGATATCTCCGGTACTTTCATCAATGAGAAGTGAAGTGTATTTCGTGCATGGCAAATAAACCGATATTTTGGAAGAGCTAAAACCGAAGCCGATATAGTCGTACCAAGATTACGGATCTATGCCGACAACAAGCGTATTGTTTTCGACAGTGACCGAATGCTTTGTGTTTTCGCCTTCATAGCACTCCACGCTGCACTTGCCGTCATCGGAAAGCGCAAAAAACGATATCTGCGGTATCGGTATTGATAGAGATGCTGTCAAACGCTTCGCTCACTTCGTAACTGTTTGTTTCGTAGTCCGTTTTTGTCAATGGATTTCGCAGAAAAGCAACAAAATGCCCGCAGGTACCCTATTTTGACCGAAAAACAACACCTTTCAAACCCCGCATGTAACTTTCCTTTTAAATCTTCTCAAAATCACATAGAAAATGCTTGCTTTTTTCGTGATTTTAAGGTAAAATAGACCTGTTTTTAAGCAGAGATGTCCGAGCGGCTTAAGGAGCACGATTGGAAATCGTGTGTAGGTCAAAAGCCTACCGGGGGTTCAAATCCCCCTCTCTGCGCCAGACAAAATGCAGTGGAGCCTAAGCTCCGCTGCTTTTTGTATAAACAAATACAGAGAGGGATTTGAGGGTGGAGGCGCGAACGGGAGTGAGCGGTTTGCGGTCGAATTGCAGGAAAGCAAGACGGTTTGCCGCAAACTGAACAGCCCGGTGGGCTGTTCACCGGGGCGCGCCGCTAAAGGCGCAAATCCCCCTCTCTGCGCCATCGTCGCCGCAAGGTGATGTTTTGAAGCGGTTGCCTTTTGGCAACCGCTATCCTTTTATCACCTGCGGCTCCTCTTCCCAAAAAATCTTTCTTCGAAATCTTTTTCGGGAGCCCTATAAAGCCGCGGAGCCTTCGCTCCGCTGCTTTTTGTATAAATGAATACAGAGGGGGATTTGCGCCAGAAAAAGACAGGTTTATTCCTGTCTTTCTTTTTCGTCTATTTGCTCGTCACTATTCTCCGCTTCCGGAACGGGAGGTTCTTCGATTTCAACGGTCACACCGATGACGTTGCACAGGACAAGCTCCAAGTTGTCGGAGCCGACTTGTCCCTTGAAGATGACACAACTTTCCAAGGAAGAATAGCTGCACCGCTCGATCCGGAACTCCCCTTTCGCCAGATACTTTTGAAGGTTCGAAAGTTTGATCTCCTTGACCATGCCGAATCGCACGCGATCGATCTCAAAAGAGAGGGATGGGTCGTCGTAAAATTCAAAGATCAATTTGCATTTCCCCGTAAGCTCCGTTTCTCTGCCGTATTCGTCCAACCAAAAGACGCCCTCCTCGAACCCGAGGACAGCTTGCATTCCCTCTACGTTCAAAGACGAAATCGCCGTGCCATGAAATCCATACCTGTATAGGATACTCATGCAGACTTCCATTTCCTTCATCTTCAGTTCTTTCAATCCGTCAAGATTCATTTTTCCGCCCCTCCTCGTTTTAAAAGAAAACATCCCCAAAGCGGTCAAACTTCGGGGATGTATCGAGTTTTTGAAATTTATTTCTGCGTTTCGTCGAAGATCGCCTCGTCCCGGCGGGACTTGATCACACGCTTGATGAGGCCCTTTTCGATGAGCTCCACCGTGCCTTCATAGGGAAGATAGAAGTCCTCGCTCTCGCGCTCGATGCGCTTGACGCCGAGCTTCTCCATGACGGTGTCGATGAGTTCGAGCGCGTAGCGCATCCGCTTTTCGTTCTTGATGCGATAGAGGCAGGGAGTTTCCTTATAGGAGCCTTTTCCCGCGCTCTCGATCTTGTACTTGGAGTCCTCGAGCTCCTCGGGCTTGAGGGGAAGGAAGAGGCAGAGCGTCTTTCCTCTGTGGGAGAGGAGCGCGACCGTCCTCGCCTCGCCGCCCTGAACGGCAGAACCCGCCACGCGGAAGGATTCTTTCTTCCAGCTCATGCGCGCCTTGACCTTGTTGTAGTTCAAAAGCTGGTTTTTGATCAAGGTATACCAACGCTTTGCGGCGTCATCCGACTGGATCATTCTCGCCGTAAAGCTGCGGTTGTAGCGAAGCGTTCCGCCCTCCACGGAGTCCTCTTCGTCGAACGCCGCACGCTTCTCCTTGACGGGAGCCGCGACAGCGACGGCGCTCTCCGCGATCTTCTCCTCGTGTTCCACCACGATCTTAAACAGATTGACGGGCACATCCTTGCAGCAGACGCGGACCTGATATTCCCCTTCCGTCAGTCCTTCCTCGGCGCGGAATACCCTGCCCTTGAGCTTTTGCTCGCCGTTTATGTACCAGATATAGTCTTCCTCGTTATAGCCGTCTTCTTCCGATTCGGGAACGGAGAGCACCACGCTCGCCCCTTCCTTAAAGGTAAGAATGGCAAGTTTCGGCTCCTCGGCTCTGTCGTTTGGTTCGGGTTTGGGGACGGAAAGCAATAAAAACATTTCCGCAACCCGATCCGACAACTCTTTGATTTCCCGCTTCAACTCGTCGTTTTCCGCTACAGGTACGACTTTCGGCTCGGAAACCTTCTCCGACAGCTCTTTGATCGCCTGTTTCAACTCATCGTAATCTGCAGGATCTGCCTTCGGCTCGCCGACCTTTTGTTTGAGGTCGTCGATCGCCTTTTTCAGCTCGGCTCTCTCTTTCTCCGATGCCGTCTCCCGCTTTTTGCCCTTTGAACTCTGCGCCGCAAGGACAATCAGTACGACGATGTTGATGACGATCTGCGCCATGATCACGCCCGCCCATATCAGGGTAGAAACATCCATACCCATGATCCCGGTTGCAAGAAGCGCACTCATGAAAGACCACATCTCAGTTTTCCTCCATTATTTTTAATTATATTGAAAGGAAATCTTGTCTTTTCCCCCAATATCGACTCTATTTTATCCCGCAAAAAAGAGATTGTCAAGCCTTTGAACGCTTTTTTTGTGAAAAATTTACAAAAATTCTATAAAATAACGCCTTCCTTGCGTTTTTCGACCCCATTTTGCCATTTTGGTTCAGATTGACGCGCGGAGAAGGCGCTCTGCGTCCTCTTTTTTCGGAATGGAGGGCTGTGCGCCCTTCTTGGTGCAGGCGAGCGACGCCGCTGCCCCCGCAAACTTCGCAGCTGCAAGAAGAGACTCTCCTTCGCTCAATTTGCTGCAAAGTCCGCCGCAGAAGGTGTCCCCCGCCGCCGTCGTGTCGACGACCTTTACGGGGATACAGGGGTACTTTTCCACCCTTCCCTCGGCATAGCGCTCGAATCCATCCCCGCCGACCGTGACGATGAGTTCCCTGATTTTTTTCGCGAGAGCCGCTCTCCCGCCCAAAATTTCCGCCTCCGTCTCATTGGGAATGAGAAGATCGCAAAATTCGAGATATTTCTCCGCCTCTTCTTTTGCGGGCGCGGGATTGAGAACGGTATACATCCCCTTCTTTTTGCCCAAACGGAGCGCATATCCGACGACATCGATGGGATTTTCGAGCTGGGACAGCAGAATATCCCCCTCTCCTGCCTCTGCGAGGGCAAGGTCCACATCCTCTTTTGTGAGAAAGGCGTTTGCGCCCTTGTCCAAAATAATGCGATTGTCTCCGTCGATGACGAGAATGACCGCGGTCCCCGTGGGACAGTCCGCGATCTCCCGCACGAAGCGAACGTCGATCCCCTCCGCTTTCAGCGCCTCTTTTGCCTGAATGCCGAAAGGCTCCGCGCCGACGCAGCCGCACATGACGACTCTTCCGCCGAGCCGCGCCGCGGCGACCGCCTGGTTGGCGCCCTTTCCGCCGTGCGCCGTGATGAATCCGCCCCCCGTGAGCGTCTCCCCCTTCGCGGGAAGATAGGGCGCGGAGATGCTCAGATCGGTATTGATGCTTCCGACGACAAAAATGGTTTTCATATTCTCACCTCTCATTGTTTTTTCTTTCGGACGAGCGAAATGAAGGAACGGAGCGCGAAGGACATGTTCGTATCCTTGGAGACCGCCATTCCCACCGAACGGGAGGGCAGGGCGGGCGAGACTTCGAGTTCGGTGAGTCTGCCGTTTTCGAGCCCCTTCCTCGCATATTCGCGGGGAATGCAGCCGATCCCCATTCCGTCGGCGACGAGCCGCTTCATGAAGGACCAGCTGTCCACCTCCACCATCGGCACGAGTCTCATGCCGAGGCTCTGGCAGAATCTGTCGAACAATCCGCGCGAGACGGTGTGGTCGCGCATTAAGATCAGAGGATACTTTTGCAGATCCCATATCGAGATTTTCTTGTGTTTGAGTTCTGCAAATTGTCCGCCTGCGATAAAGATATCGTTGAGAAGAAGGACGGTATCCGTCAGAATGATGCTCTTATCCTCCTCGATGGGAAGGTTCAAAAAACCGACGTCGCAGCGGTCGATCTTGAGGTTCTGAATGGTTTTCGCCGTGAAATCGGTCAGAAGTTCGAGTTTGACCTGCGGGTATTGCTCGTGGAAGGCGTTGATGCTGTCGAGGAGAAAATATTCGAACATTGTCTCCGACGCGCCGATGCGCAGCGTTCCCGTCGCGCTCTCCTTGAGCTCGGAGAGCTTGTCCTCGACACCGACCAGAAGTTGCAGCGCCTTTTCAACGTCGGGATAGACGAGTTCTCCCCCCTGCACGCTGAGCTCCACCCCCTTGTGCATCCGATTGAAGAGGGACATTCCGAGCTGATTTTCGAGCTGCTTGATCGCCTGCGAGACTGCGGGCTGCGTGATGTACAGCTCCTCCGCCGCCTTTGTGAGGCTCCCGCACTTCGCAACGGTATAGAAGACCTTGTAAAGTTCCAAATTGACCATCGTGTCTCTCCTTTTTTATTTTCCTACGCAGAATCTGCCGAAAATTTCGCGCAAAATCTCCTCGTTTGCAGTCTCACCTGTGATTTTTCCGAGCGCAAAGTAGACAGTCTTCAGCTCCTGTGCCAGAAGATCGGTCTCCGCCCCTCTCTTGGCGCATTCGCGGGCGCGGGTCACCGCATCGAGCGCCTCTTTTAAAGCGTCTCTGTGACGCTCTTCGAGGATAAAAACCTCGTCGTTCCCGCTGCCGAAACCGCGCTCGAAGAGGAGCTCTTTGAGCTTTCCGATCCCCTCGCCCGTCACGGAAGAAACGTAAATTTCGCACCCATCCTGCACTTTTACGTCGCACTTCGCCCCCACGACGATCACGGGAATATCTTTGGGAAGAGAAATATTATCCCCCTCTTCCTTTAAGTACAAGATCATATCGGCGGACTTGATCGCATTCTCCGCACGGCGGACGCCCTCGCGCTCGACTTCGTTTTCCCCTTCCCTTAGACCCGCGGTATCGATGAGGAGAAACCGGACTCCTCCGATCTCCGTCTCCGATTCGACAAGATCGCGGGTCGTGCCCGCACAGTCCGAGACGATGGCGCGTTCATACCCGCAGAGAGCGTTCAAAAGAGAGCTCTTTCCCGCATTGGGTCTGCCGCAGAGGACGACTCTCACCCCCGCGCCGATCTTTCTGCCCGCGGGATATTGGGCGAGGAGGTTTTCGATCTCCTCCTTGACGGGAGCCGTCTTTTGCAGGACGGAGGGAAAGAGGTCGATGGAGAGGTCCTCTTCGGGATAGTCGACGTCGGCGTCTGCCTCGGCAAGGCAGCTCAAGACAAGCTCCTGAAGTTTCCGCGCCTTTTCGGAGAGCTTTTCCCCCAAAAGAAGGTAGCCCGCACGCACCTGCGCTGAAGAGCGGGCGGCGATCATCTCCCCGAGCCCCTCCACGGCGGACAGGGAGAGTTTGCCGTTGAGGTAGGCTCTCCGCGTGAACTCCCCGGGCTCCGCCTGACGTGCGCCGAGTTCGATCGTGCGCCTTAAAAGGGAGCGCACGATCTCCGTGCCGCCGTGGCAGTGAAATTCGACCGTGTCTTCCCCCGTATAGGAATGGGGAGCCGCAAAATAGACGCACATGCCCATATCGCGAATTTTTCCGCAGTCAATGGTGCCCGGATACATGTGATAGGGTATGAAATTCCCCTTCCGCGAGAACATTTTTTGGGCGAGAGAGAGTGCCCCGTCCCCGCTGACGCGGACGATGGCGATCCCCCCCGCCCCCGGCGCCGTTGCGATGGCAGTGATGAGTTCCACGGTCAGAAGTCCTTGAAGACGTCGTCGTCTTCCTTGTGATCGGAACTATGATCGGGGAAAGGGTCGTCGCCCTTGGGCGGCTCCGTCTTATAGTCGGCAAAGGGATCGTTTGCCTGCCCTCCCCCCTGCGGAGGCTGAGGAGGGTACCCATAACGGCGGGCATATACCCTTCTCATGTATTCTTCGTAGTCGATCCTCGCATTGTTCCGAACGGCGAAGAGTACAAAGCTGCGGAAGGGAAAGATCGTGCAAAGAATGGTCATCAGGAAGGGACTGCGCGCATAGTACTTGCGGAAGAGGGCTACGAACAGCACGAACAGGAAGATCACCATCAGAAAATAGAACAGATAAGAGATATATCCGCCGTACATATGGACGTCGTACAGCCATTGTTTTTCGGCGGGAATGAGCGATCTGTTTACGCTCCATTGAATGAGCTCCGTACCCTCTACCGATTCGAGAACAATGTACTCCCCGCGCGTGAGCAGAAGATTTAAAACAAAGCGAACGCCCTCGAGGAGGGTATAGGCGATCTCGCAGAGCATGGCATACAGCCCCGCACGCTTCATGCGGACGCCGAAAAAGAACCCCTCGCCTGCGATCTTCCCCGCAAAATAGGTGTTCGCAAAGGGAAGATAGGCGGCAGCGCTCGGCTTGACCCCCTCTTTTTGCGCAAGCTTATTGAGCGCCACCCCACCCAAGACGAGGCAGAGGACGAAGAGCGCAAAGCCGATCGCAAAGCTGATGTAGAAATTGCGAACGGCGATCGCGGCGATCTCCTGCGGCGTGCTCACGTCGGACGCATAGCCGAACAGTTCCAAAAACAGCATCGGAATATTGATCCAATCGAATAATTCCATTCTTTCTCCTTTTATTGATCTTTATCTTCGGCCGTGCCGAAGAGCGGCACACCGTATTCTACTTTGATGAGACAGAGCCCCTTGGGCGGCATGGTCTTGGAGAGCAGCTTCCGCTCGCCCGTTTGAAGAGCTTTGGAAAAGCCCTCTTCCTTGCCCGCGCCCACTGCGAAGAGCTCTCCGCAGAGGATACGGACCATGTTGTACAAAAACCCGTTTCCCGTCACTTCCACGTCGTATTTTTCGACCCCATCCTGCACTTTTTCAGAAATTTGAAGGTCGTAAATTTCCCGCTCGCTCGTCTTCGAGGTGAATCCCGAAGAGCGGAATGCGCGAAAATCGTGACGCCCTAAGAGAAGTTCGGAAGCCTTCCGCATTCTCTCCAAATCAAGTTTCTTAGGCAGCTGTACGGCGAACCTCGAAAGGAGCGGAAGTTCCGCGTCCGCGACATAGGCGCTGTAGCGGTAGGTCTTTCTCTTTGCGCTGCGGGAGCAGTCGAATCCCTCGGGCGCAGCCGCGCTCTTTAAGACCCGCACATCGGGGGGAAGGGAGCGATTGAAGCACGCGGCGAGTTTTTCGGCGGGGATCGTCGTCTCTGCTTGGAACTGAGCGACCTGCCCCAGCGCATGAACGCCCGCATCCGTGCGTCCGCTCGCGGTCAAAACGAGCTTCTTCCCGAAAATTTGCTCCGCGGCAAGCTCCATCGTCTCCTGAACGGTGCGGCAGCCAGGCTGGCGCTGCCAGCCCGAAAACTCCGTCCCGTCATAGCTTATCAGCAATACATATTTCATATCAGAAGGGAAATTGCGGGAAGACGCGAAGGAGCACCGCGCTTGCGATCAGGCCTGCGATCACAAGGAACGCCAAAATATCGCGCCATCCGATCTTAAGTTTTTTATATTTGGTGCGCTTTTTGCTGCAACCGTAGCAACGCGCCTCCATCGCGTCCCCGAGCTCCTCTGCGAGACGGAAGGAGGAGATGAGCAGCGCGATGAGAACGGGAACAAACGCCTTGATCCGGCTGACAGGTCCCCCTTCGTCGAGCTTTGCGCCGCGCGCACGCTGTGCGTTCATGATGGTCCCCGCATCTTCGGAGAGCTTGGGAATAAACCGTAGCGCGATGCTCATGACGAGGGTGAGCGCGTGGACGGGAAACCTGATCCAGGTGAGCGGCGTTAAGATGCTCTCGATCCCGTCGGTCAGGGCGACCGGGGTCGTCGTGTAGGTCAAAAGGGAGGAACAGAGCACCAAAAGCACGAGGCGGATCACCAAAAACGCCGAGAACAGGATCCCCTCTTTCGTGATCTGCAGAAACTTCCACGACCAATAGACGGTCTCCCCCGGGTAGAAGATGAGATTCAGCGTCGCCGTAAACAGGACGAGGAAGAGGATCCCGCGCACGGCGCGAAGGAACTTTGTGAGGGGGATCCTCGAAAACAGAGTCGCGATGAGCAGCACGGCGGCGCAAATTCCGAGCGCCAAAAACTCTTTTGCGACAAAAATCACCGTGATAAAGACGATGAGGAAGAGAATTTTGACGCGCGGATCGAGGCTGTGGACAAACGATTTGACGGGGTAGTACTGCCCGAAGGAGACGTCTTTCATGTGTCTTTCCCCCTTGCAAGCGCCGCCTTGACGAAGCCGTCCAAGGTGTAGTCGCAGTCGAGCTCGACGCCCTGTTCTTTTAAAAGATTACAAACCTTTGCGGTGAGCGGAAGGTCGAGTCCGTGACGCAAAAGCTCTTCCGATCTTCGGAACAATTCCTTCGGCGGGAGCACGCAGAGCACCTTCCCCTCCGCAAAAACCGCGACCCGTGTGCAATTTTCGGCGACTTCATCCATGTCGTGGGAGACAATGACGACGGTCTTGCACCAGGAACTGTGCAGGGTGTGGAGAAGGTCCATGATCTCCTTTTTCCCATGGGGATCGAGGCCTGCGGCGGGCTCGTCCAAGACCAGAATTTCGGGCTTTGCGACGATGACGCCCGCGATCGCGACCCTTCTTCTCTGTCCGCCCGAGAGATCGAAGGGAGAGGCGTTCTTGACGCTCTCATAGGGAAGTCCCACGACTGTGATCGCCTCCCGCACCGCCTCTTCGAGCTCTTGATCGGTCGGCTTCTTCTCCGAAAAATTGCGATAGGCAAAGGCGACGTCCTCAAAGACGGTCTCCGCAAACAGCTGGTTTTCGGGATATTGAAAGACCATGCCGACCTTTCTCCGAAGGGCGCGGAAATCCGTCTTCTTCCGCGTCAGATCGAACTCTCCGACCTTGAGAATTGTGTTGTCCCCCTTCTTCTTTTTGCGTTTCAGGGAAGAGGGAAGGCGAATGAGCCCGTTTAAATGCTGCACAAAGGTGCTCTTTCCGCTGCCCGTGTGCCCGATGATCCCGAAAAAGTCCCCCTCTTCGATCGAGAGCGACACGCCGCTGAGCGCGGTCGTTGCGAACGGAGACTTCGGATTGTAGACATGGGTCAGATTTTCAACTACGATACGCACGCAAAATCTCCCCCGTAAGTTCTTCCGCAGTAAAAGCGTCGCCGACGTTCAAGCCCCCCGCCCGCAGTTTTCTGGAAATTTCGACCGTCTTGGGAAGGGCGAGACGATACTTTTGAAGCTCGTCCGCGTCCTTTAAAATTTCCCGCGGCTTTCCCTCCGCGGCGATTTTTCCCTCGTGCATGATCACGGCGCGGTCGGCAAGCAGGGCTTCCTCCATGAAGTGGGTGATCATGAGGACTGTGACGCCGAACTCCTCCCGCGATTTTAAGATGACGTCCATGATCTCTCTCCTTCCGCGAGGGTCGAGCATGGCGGTCGATTCGTCAAAAATCATGATACGGGGACGCAGCGCGAGGATCCCCGCGACGGCGACCCGCTGTTTCTGTCCCCCCGAAAGTCTCGAGAGCATCGCGCCGCGGTATTTTTCCATATCCACCGCTTTCAAAGCACGATCGATGCGCTCCCTCATCTCCTCCCGCGGGATCCCCACATTTTCGGGTCCGAAGGCGATATCGTCCTCTACAATAGATGCGACCGCCTGTGAATCGGGGTTCTGGAAGACGATCCCGACGTCCCTTCTGATCTCCCGCTCGTTCTTTTGGGTGAGAAGACGGTCAAAGACGTACACGGAGCCCTCGTCCGCCCACAAAAGGCCGTTCGAGAGCCGCGCGAGCGTGCTCTTCCCGCTCCCGTTCTGACCGAGAACGGCGACAAATTCCCCCTCTTCCACCGAAAGGTTGACGCATTTGACGGCGAGCGAATCGTCGCGATACCCGAAGGAGACGTTTTTATATTCCAAGGCTTTCATTCTAACACTGTATTATACCAATTTTTCTTGAAAATCCAATCTTTTCACGATGAAAAAGTGGTGAAATTTTCCTCTTCGATGACGCCGAGGTCCTTGAGCGCCCGCGTAAAGGCGATGTATTTTTCATGGACGGTCATATTTTTCGAATAGACCGCGACCGCGGAAAATTCGAGCCCCTTGCTCTCATAGACGGTGAGGACGTTGATCTTGCTCTTGCTGAGCTTTCCCGTCTGCGAGAGAAGGGAGTATCCCCTCTTTTTGAAGAGGGGGAGAAATTCCTCTCTCACGATCACCGCCTTGCGCCCCTGCTTGTCTCGGAAAAAGGCGTTCAGACCCCGCATTCCGAAGGTGCGCACCTCCCCGCCGTGGAGCCCGACGGGCGACATCTCGACCTTTGTGCAGGCGGAGACGTATTCGACAATTTCGTTTGTGTTCCGATAGTTGCGGTTGAGCTCGTAGCGGCAGCCGAAACTTTGATCCCACTCCTTGATCCCGCGGAAGGGGGTGATATTTTGACCCAGATCGCCGAAGACGTTGAAGGCGGCGTCCGGATTCATCTTTCTTAGAAGCGCGTACTCGCTTCGGCTCAGGTCCTGCCCCTCGTCCACGAAGACGAGCCCGAATTTGGGGGAGAGGCTCTTTCCCGCCGCCGTCAGAATGGAGCAGAGGGCGTACCCGTCCGAGGGATAGACCCCCTTCATGCCGTACTTTTGCTTGATTCTCTTTACCGTCCGTCGGTAGAGCCAGCGGCAGATGTCGCGGGAGTCCTCGTTCTTTCCCGCCTCCGCGGAGGCGGAGTCCGACTTGATGACAGCAAAGAAATCGCAGAAAAGTCCGACCCCATCCTGCATATTTCGTAAAATTTCGGAGATATTCTTCGCCTCGGAAAGAAGTTCCCTTCTTCGCTCGATGCGGTCCTGATAGGTGAGAATTTCCTCTCCCGCGCGCATTCGGCGGAAGCGGAGAAGGTCCTCGATCTCCTTTTCGACCGTCCCCATAAAGTCCATTAGATCCTTTTCGGCATGGGAGAAGATCTCCTCCGCATGGAAGTAAATTTCTTTGGCGCACTTATAAAATTGCCCGTATTGGCGGAAAAAGTAGTCGGGCGTCCGCGCCTTCTCTTTGAGAAGAAAGCGCAGGAAGTCCTCCACCTGCACGAACGCGCTCATGAGGGTGCGGAATGGCTTGGTGAAATAGAACCCACCCTCCGCGTTTTCCTTCATTTCGCCCAAAATGCTCCTCCGAATGCGAAGAGAGGCGTTCTTGATCTTGACGTAATGCTCCTGCCTCTTCTCGCAGTCCCGCAAAATTTCCTCGGCGACCGAGAGGCACTCCTCGCTCGTAAAGAGTCCGCTCACCTCTTCGTAGAGCTCCCCAATCTCCTTGGAAAGGTCTTCGTAGAAGCCGTCCGAATAGAGGTAGGCGAGATATTCCTCCTCTTCCCGCTCGCCCGTGAGCTTTTCGGCAAGCAGGATCCCCTCCCCTTCGAGGGCGCGAAAATAGTAGTCTGTGAGGGTGGTCGTTCTCACCTTCTGTAGTTCGAGGACCTGCGAGAGTTCGTCGATAAAGGCGTTGAAAGTCTTCGATGGGGTGATGACGAGCACATCGTGCGGGCTCAATTTTTCGTTGTTGTAGAGAAGATAGCTCAAGCGGTGCAAAAGGATCATCGTCTTCCCGCTGCCCGCGCAGCCCTGCAAAACAAAACTCTCCCGCTCGGGGCGGGTGACGATCTCGAACTGCTTCTCCTGAATGGTGCGGATGATGTCGCGGACGGAGTAGTCCTCTTTGCGCTCGTTGAGAATGTTTCTCAGGTACGGATCGAAGAGAATTTCCTCATCCCGTCCCGCAATTTCCTCTGGGGACAGCTCCCCCCGCACGGAGAGGTATTCGTTGCGAAAATCACACAGTTTTCCGTTTTTGACGCTCAGCGCCCGCCGCAGAACCGTCTTATAGTGATAGTCGTTGATTTGAAATTCCACGCGGCTCTTCTGGTAGTAGCGGACGGCGAGCGGCGCACGCCAATCCACGATCTCAAGGTTGACGTCCCCCTTCTTCCCGATGTAATAGGAATTGTAACCCTCGCGGTCGTCGACGACGTCCATCCGCGCGAAATAGGGCTCCGTAAAGAAACATTTGTAGGAATTGAGCTTGCTTTCGAGCGTAGAGAGCTCCGCCTTGAGACGGAGGGTCTCCTGATAGTCCTCCGCCGAAAAGCTCTCCCCCGCTCCGAGCGAGAGAATTTGCTCCTTCAATTCGTTGATCTTTTTTTGATAGCGGGCGATGTAGAACCTTCGGAGCATGACCAAAACAGAGGAAAGATGATATTCCTCGTAATTCTTTTGCGCGTCAACATCCAACAGGGACAAATACCATGTCTTGTCGGCTTCTCTATGAGGTGAAAGCTCTTCTTTAAAGTCTCTGTCCATAGCGGCGCGGTAAAACTCCTTCCTTACATCTTATCCCTTATCATACCACGTTTTGCAGAAAAAAGAAAATAAAATTTTTATGTTTCGGCAAAAATCTTGCTACGCAATATTTTTGTCGAGGAAATGCGCTTGTTTGCCTTCACTTACCCCGTCCTCACGGTCGCTTTGTTCGACACTAAGCGTGCGGTGGCTCGCAAACAGGGTGCGCTGCCGCAAAAGCGTGGTTTTGCTCCGCGCAGTAAAATTTAAAATTTCCTCTGTCATCCTGAGCGGAGTGGCGTAGCCACGGAGTCGAATGGATCCACCCGGGCGATAGACAAACCCATATTACGTCCCGTCGATTACTTAGGGGATTCATTCGACTCCGTGACGCTTCGCGTCACTTCGCTCAGAATGACACCTCACTTCAAGAATAAATTGAGTTCCTCGATGAGTTCCTCGAAGACGGGGGTATTCAGAGAATAGATGATCGTCTGGGCGCGGCGCTTGACGCGCACGAGCCCGCCGAGCTTGAGAAGGCTCAGATGGTGCGAGACCGTGGACGGCGACAGTGAAAACTGGTCGGCGATCTCCCCCGCCGTATGGGGACGGCTCTTGAGAAGTTCCAAAATCTCCCGCCGCGTCGGATCGGACAGCGCATTCCAAGCCTCGTTCATCTTTATCTCCCGTATTTCGAAATGTATCGAAATATACTATATCATTTTTCCCCTTCCCAGTCAAGTGTATTTTCGAAAAAGGTCAAAATAAACCCAAAGAAAATTCTCGGGCTTGCAAAATGGGAAAAACTGTGTTATAATCAAAGTTAAGGAGGCAAAAAATGGATGCTATTACATGTTTGAAGGGGCGCAGGAGCGTCCGGGAATTTCAGGAAAGACAGGTCGATGAGGAGGCGTTGAAGACCATCCTCGAGGCAGGCACCTATGCGCCGACGGGAATGGGAATGCAGTCGCCGATCATGGTCGTCGTGCAGGACAGGGAGACCATCAAAAAGCTCTCCAAGATGAACGCCGACGTCATGGGCGTCGAGACGGACCCCTTCTACGGGGCGCCGACGGTCGTCGTCGTGCTCGCAGACGCGTCGAGGCCCACCCATCTTGAGGACGGAAGTCTCGTCATGGGGAATCTCATGAACGCCGCCTTTGCGGTCGGCGTGGACTCCTGCTGGATCCACCGCGCAAAGGAAGTCTTTTCAAGTGTTGAGGGCAAGGAACTTCTCAAAAAATGGGGAATCAAGGGAAACTATGTCGGGATCGGACACTGCATTCTCGGCTACCGCAAGGGGGAACTCCCCTCTCCCCGCCCGAGAAAGGAAAATTACATCTATCGGGTCTGAACATTTCCTTTTTTTCGAAACTTAACAGTGCAGAGCAGCACATAAATCCCCACGAGGAGAAAAATGGAGCAGAGAAGGACGAGGTAACTCGCCCAAGCGGGCACGGCGGTGCCGAAAAAGGAGAGGTTGCAGTCGAAGCCCTCCTTCATGCCTGCGATAAGTTCCGAAGGGACGCCGCTGTCTGCGGCGGATTCGATCGCCGCTCCCATCAGATGTTCATGCAAGAGTCCCGTGCCGTACGTTCCGGGAAGGAACATCAGCGCATTCCGAAGCCACGCCGTCAGATTGCCGAGCGGCATATATGCGCCGCAGAGGAATCCGTAGGCAGCGGAGACGGTCGTCTCCACCGCCGCGATCCCGCCCTGCGAATGCAGAAAGTGACAGACGATCGAGGAGAGCGAGGTTCCGAAAAGAACAAGGAGCAGCGTATCGAGAATGCACAAAAGGACATCTGCAAAGGTGAGATGCCAGCCCGCGATCGCGATATAGACAAATCCCCCCGCGATCGCGACCAGGCAGATGAGAGATGTCACGAGAAAGGTCGAGACAAAATAGGAGACGGACACGATCGCCCGCGGCACGGGCGACACAAAGATGTCCTTTGCCTGTCCGTCCGCCTTGTCCTGCACCATGACGACGTTTGCGGAGAAGGCGATCGTCACAGCCGAGACCGCAAGGAGCGAAGAGATCAGCCAACCCGCTGCGACGCCCTCGATAAAGCCGTCCGAGACAAGTGCCGAAAACGCCCCGAGCACCGAGCGAATGCTGTCGCGGTAGACGTTCCCCAAAAAGGCGATGAACAAAAAGAGCAGAATGAGCGGCGCGATCAACGAGGGCAAAAAGACGCCCTTGTCCTTGAAATACAGTTTACAATGCCTTGAAACGAGCGAAAACAGCGTTTTCATAGACTTCCCTCCGGTTTTTTGCCCGTGACGTTCAAAAAGACGTCATCCATCTTGCCCTTTGTGATCTCATAGTCCGAAAAAAGTTCGGGATGTGCGAGAATGAGCTCCGTCGCAGCGGCGGTGTTCTTGACCTCGATGCGAAGCGCCTCTCCGACCCGTTCGAAGGGAATTTTCAGGAGTTTTACCCGCTCTTCGTCGGCATGATAGAGGGTGATAAAGTCCCCCGTGTATGTATTTTTGAGCTCCAACGGCGTGGCGTTCGCCAAGATTTTCCCGCCGTCGAGAATGACGACATGGTCGGCGTCCGCCGCTTCCTCCATGTAATGGGTGGTGAGAAAAATCGTCGTGCCGCGCACTTTTCGGATCCCATCCAAGATTTCCCAGACGTTTTTCCGCGTCTGCGGGTCGAGTCCCGTCGTCGGTTCGTCCAAAATGAGAAGCTCGGGATCATGGACGAGGGCGCGGGCGATGTCCGCTCTTCTCCTCTGTCCGCCCGACAGCTTTCCGACGGGACGGCGCAAAATGTCCTCAAGTTCCAAAAGCGCGGTGAGCTCTTTCAGTTTCTTTTGAAATTTCTCCCCTGTGATCCCATAGAGAGAGGCGCGGTTTCTGAGATTCTCCTCTACGGAAAGGGGACGGTCGAGCGCACTCGCCTGGAAGACGACGCCGATCTTTCGGCGAATCTCGGCGGGACATTCGTCCACGTCCTTCCCCGCCACAAGCACCTTTCCGCTCGTCCGGGGAAGATCGCCGCAGAGAATGGAGATGGTCGTGCTCTTGCCCGCGCCGTTCACCCCCAAAAAGGCGAAGAACTCCCCCTTTTCAACGGAAAAACTCACCCCATCCACCGCTTTTACCTGTCCGTAGTACTTGATTAAGTTTTCAATTTCGATCATTTTCATAAAGTTACCCTCATCCCAACCGCGGTCGGTTGGGGAAATAATAGTCATACAATCCATAAAATTCCCGCTTGAGACATTCGGAAATTTCCTCATCGCTTAAATGAAGGTTTCCGAGATTGATGAGCACCGCGAGTCCGTAAGAATACACCGCCATGTCGCCGTGAAAGGCGCTCGCCTCCGATTCCGTCATGTGATAGAGGGTCATCATCTCGGAGAGAATGTCATCCAAAAATGGGTCTTTGAGTTCCCCTCGTCCGCTTCTCATGAAGAGGTAGGAAAAGAGCCCACGCTCCTCATGCGCAAACTTGACAAACCCCATTCCGAAACATTCGTAGCGGCTTCGCCCCGCCTTTGCGAGAAATTCCTCGATATAATCGCGGTAGCGAGTTTTCGCCTCCTCCAAGAGAGTCTCTTTCAGCTCCTCCATGTTTTGAAATTGCGAATAGACGGGCTGCGTCGAACAGCCGAGCTCCTCCGCGATCGCACGGACGTTGAGTTTATTCCCCTTTCGCACAACTTCCGCGGCCGCTCTCAGAATCGCCGCTTTGGTCATCTGAACCTTTTTCCCCATGCACGCTCCATGTATAACAATTGTTATATAACATATGTTATCATAAATTTATTTGTTTGTCAACAAATTTTCATGCCATTTTGAAAAATTTTTTACGGTTAAAGTGCGCCGCCCACTTTGTGGGCGGCGCATTCATGATTAAGGTGAATTATACTATCAAGTGCAACAGGAGAGGCAAAAAAAAGTAGTTCAAACGGAAGTCTGTGTTATAATTAAAGT
>CANQBW010000008.1 GCA_947589565.1 uncultured Clostridia bacterium
TTTCTTTGGGGCGGAGTGAAATTCTCCACCGGCAGTAAAGTCTGCGAAGAGGCGCATATGCGCCTCCCGAACGGGTGAAATTCCCGTACCGACGGTATAGTCCGGATGGAAAAAGAAACATATGCGACATATGTTTTGCCCCGCATTCTCCAATGCGGGGTCTTTTTCAAACAAAAAGGAGCATATTTATGAAAGATCAAACCAAGACCATGCTGAAAAATCATTTTTCCGCAACCCATATCGCATATATGGCGCTTTTCACAGCGCTCGCATATGTGGTGACGTTCCTCGAATTTCCCATCTTCCCGGCGACTCCGTGGCTCAAGCTCGACTTTGCAAACGTCTTTTTTCTGCTCGAGGGCTTCCTCTTCGGCCCCGTCGAGGCGATCGTCTCCATCACGATCAAGGAGCTCCTGTGTCTGACAAAGTCAAATTCCATGTTCGTGGGCGAGATCGCGAATTGGCTCATGTCCGTCGGCTATGTCATCATTCCGTCGATCGCATATCGCTTCAAAAAGGGAAAATGGTGGGTCGCGCTCTACCTTGTTCTCGGAAGCGCGCTGCAGATCGCGGTCTCGATCCCCGCAAACCAATTCATCACCTATCCTCTCTTCATGCCCGAAAACCATGCCGAAATCTTCGCGGAGACCTGGTACTTCATCCTCGCCTTCAATGCGATCAAGAGCGTTGCGATCAGCATCATCGTGTTCCTCATCTATAAGCCTCTGTCAAGGTTTATCAGGGCGACGCGTGAAAAGTTGACGAAAAAGCAAAAAAAGCAAGAGTCAAACAGTTGACTTGACCGCCTGATTTGCGTATAATAGGATATACTGAAAAGGAGGAGCTTCCCGTGAAAGGACGAAGTTGCGACAATTCCATTTCCCGACAATTTTCACGGGCTATGACTCTCCTTGGCGGAATTTTAAGCTGAGGCTTTTTCGTAGCCCGTCCTCATCATTGATTTTGGAGGCAGTGCTATGAACGAAGAACTCAAGGCATATTTTGATCAAAAAGACTATGAGAGCGCAGCCTCCTCGGTAAAAAAAGCCGAGGAGGCAGCTGTGCTTTTCGCGGAAATTCCCGACGGGGATATCCTGCCCTTTGCGCGTGCGCTCGATCCCGACTTCCTCGCGGAAGTCCTCGTCCTGCTCGATTCCGATCTGCAGCAGAAGATCGTCGCGGGTCTCTCGGACAACGAACTTCAGGAGGTCATGGAGGACGTCTCCGTCGACGACACCGTCGAGATCATCGAGGAGATGCCCGAGGACGTCGCGCGGAGGATCGCCGAGGAGGACGAGGTCTTAAAACTTCTCGAAGAGAGAAAGTTCTCCGTCCTAAAACCCCTCCTCTCCTCGATGAACGAGACCGACCTCGCCGAAATCTTCGATGAAGTTCAGGAGGAGGACCTTCCCGTCCTCTTCCGCATTCTGCCCAAAGACCTCGCGGCGCAGATGTTTGTCGAAATTCAGCCCGACACGCAGGAGAAACTCTTAAAGAAGCTCTCCGACAAGGAGATCAAGGACGTCATGGACGAACTCTTCCTCGACGATACCGTCGACCTCGTCGAAGAGATGCCCGCAAACGTCGTCAAGCGTCTCTTGGCGCTCTCCGACTCTCAGACGCGGGGCTACATCAACGCCCTTTTGCAGTATCCCAAGGACAGCGCGGGCAGCATCATGACCATTGAGTACGTCTCCCTGCGCCCCAAGATGACCGTCGAGAACGCCTTCGACCGCATCCGCAGCCAGGCGATCGACAAGGAGACGATCTATACCTGCTATGTCACGGACGAGCAGAACAAGCTGGTCGGGCTCGTCACAGCAAAGGATCTCATGCTCGCCCGCAAGGACGCACTCATCTCCGACATCATGGAGGATAACGTCATCTACGCCGACACCCTCGACGACAAGGAGGAAGTCGCGCGGAAAATTTCCGATTACGGCTTTTTGGCGCTCCCCATCACGGACAGAGAGCGGCGGCTCGTCGGGATCGTCACCGTCGACGACGCAATGGACGTCATTGAAGAGGAGAACACCGAGGATATCGCCAAGATGGCGGCAATCCTGCCCGCCGACAAGCCGTATCTCAGAACGAGTATCTTCTCCATCTGGAAGGCGAGGATCCCCTGGCTTCTCATTCTCATGGTGAGCGCGACTTTCACGGGGCTCATCATCAACATCTTCGAGGGAAGACTGAACGCGATCTCTCCCGTCCTCTTCGCCTGCGTCCCCATGCTCATGGACACGGGCGGGAACTCGGGCGCGCAGGTCTCCGTCACCGTCATCCGCGCGCTCGCCCTCGGCGAACTTTCGACAAAGGACGCGGGACGGGTCGTTTGGAAGGAAATTCGCGCCTCGATCCTGCTCGCGGCGACACTGGCTGCCGCCTGCTTTTTGAAACTCATGCTCATCGACAACTTGCTCTTCGGCAGCACCTTTATGCCCGGGAACAAGGCTTATACGCCGATGCTCTGCGCGATCGTCTCGCTGGCGCTCTTCTGCACCGTCATCGTTGCGAAACTTGTCGGATGTCTGCTTCCGCTCTTCGTCAAAAAGCTCGGACTCGACCCCGCCGCCGTTGCAAGCCCCTTCATCACGACGATCGTCGACGCCGTCTCCCTCATCATCTTCTGCGGGTTGTCTGTGGCGATACTTTCCTGAATTTCGTCGAAAAGCTCGCTTCGCGATCTTTCTCGACGAGGAAATGAGCCCCCGTACCTTCACTTACTCAGTTCGGCGGTAGCGCCCGCCTCACCACGCCTCGCCACCAGCTCGGCTGTCGCGTTGCGCTCACAGCCCACCGGGCTGTTGAGCAGGAATGCAACGCTCCACTCGCGGTCGCCTTGTTTCACAATAAGCGTGCGGTGGCTCGCAAACAGGGTGCGCTGCCGCAGAATGGCGATTCTGCTCCGCGCAGTGGAATTTGGAACAGAGGGCGGCTTTCTGCTTGCTTAGGGGATCCATTCGACTACGCGGCTTCGTCGCTCCGCTCAGGATGACATCGCTTTTAACAGACAAGTAGTATTACGAAAAGCGTCGCGGGGTTTGGGACACCGTACTCGCTACGCTCGTGCGACCCAAGGAAGAAACAGTAGAAAGGTCGAAGCGCAAGTGTCCCCACGGCGCGCCGTTCTATTGTTTTTCTATGCGCGACGCACGAAGTAAAATTTTTTTGGTTAAGGTGAAGAGAATCGAACCCACGCCGCTCCCGCGGGCTCTTTTCGGTGCTTTTTGCCTGCGTCGTCGTCGATTTACGTCCAGTAAACCTTCCTCCTCCTCGGCACAAATCCCTCGAAAATGGCACCGCGGGGAGTGCAAAGCAGTTTTGGGCGAGCGGATTTTGTTTGGGCAAGGAGACGACCGCAGGGGATACTAGATGGTATTGCCAAGGGAGTCGACGCAGCACAGGCGGAAATCCGCCGCCCAAAACCGACGGGGGTTCAATTCCCTTCACCTTATTTTTTTGTATTCGTAAAAAAAGTAACACGTTTGTCTTTCGCAAAAGACAGTGGTTAAGCGAATTGTCGCTTAGATCAGGGGATTCATACTCGCCTAAAGGCTCGTGCGCCGCGCTTGGATAACAATAGAATGGCACGTCGTCGACTACGCTCGGAATGACAGAAGGGAGAGAAATTTTTGTATTCGTAAAAAAAGTAACACGTTCGTCTCTCGCAAGAGACAATCCCAAGCGATTCCGCTTAACGCCCGTCCGGCGGAAGAGGACAATCCAAAGCGATTTGAGTCTTTTTGAAAAGTTTTTTCTGCAACGCGAGGACGAGAGAAGAGAAAAAAACATCGGGTTTTTCTTGCAAATTTCGGCCGTATGCGGTATAATATCCGTGTATGGCTGTTTTTCTTTCCCATTCGCCCGAGGAGACTCTCTCTTGGGCGGAAGATTTCGCAAAAACTTTGAAGCCCTCTGACGTCGTTCTTCTCGAGGGCGATATGGGCGCGGGAAAGACGGTTCTCGCCAAGGGGATCGCGCGGGGACTCGGGATTGAAGAGGAGATCACAAGTCCCACCTACACCTATGTCAACAGCTATCAGGATAGGCTCTTTCACTTCGATTGTTATCGGATCTCCTCCGAGCGGCAGGCGCTCGAATTGGGGCTTGTCGATTACTTCGATGCGGGCGGCGTCTGCCTCATCGAATGGGCCGAAAACATCGCGGGGCTTCTCCCCTCAAATATCAAAAGAATCAAGATCACGGGCAGCGGCTCCGAGCCGCGGGAGATCGTCTATGCGTAGTTTTCTTGCCATCGATACGAGCGGAAAATATCTGTCCGTTGTCGCATGTGCGCAGGGGAAAATCTTTCGAAGCTTTCTTCCCGACTGCGCCATGCGCCACTCCGTCCTCCTCATGGACGAGATCGACAAAATTTTTCACAAAGCGGGAATGAGCGCAAATCAATGCGACTTCTTTGCAGCGGTCTGCGGACCTGGGTCCTTTACGGGCATCCGCATCGGAATTTCCACGATCAAGGGCTTCTGTACGGCGCTCGAAAAGCCCGCTTTGACCCTCACATCTTTCGATACGCTCGCATATGCTGAAGGGAAGATCCCTCTGCTCCCGCTCGTCGACGCGGGTCACGGAAACTTTTACGCCTGTGCTTATGATTCGGATAAAAAGATCGTGCACGGTCCCGCCTTTCTCTCGAAGGAAGAAACAGAGGTGTGGAGAAAAGAAGGGTTTCTTCCCATTGCCGCGGAAGAGCTCTTCGAGGGCTGCCGCGCCGCCGATCCCTGTCTGGGACTTCAAAATGCCGTGCTCGCAAAGCAAGAATTTGCCGCCCCGTCCTCTACTTTGGCGGCTGTGTACCTGAGAAAATCTTCGGCGGAGGAAAACCTGTCATGAACGGAAGAAAATGGGCGTTTGAAGACCTGAACGCGATCGCAGCTCTCGAACGGGAATGCTTTCCCGAGAACCCTCGCAACGTGCGGATGCTCGCGGAGTCCTTTCTCTCGGGACGGTTTTTCGGCTCTCTCCTCGAGGAGGAGGGTGTGATCACCGCCTATGGGGGAATTTCCTGCGTCGAGGACGAGGCGGAACTCGAACTCATCGCTACCTCCGAAATGTATCGCCGCTGCGGAAGGGCGGAGAAAATTCTCTTCGACCTCTTCGAAGAGGCGAACCAAAGGGGGATCAAGCGAATGTTCCTCGAAGTCCGCGTCTCCAATTCCGCCGCGCTCATGATGTATCTCAAGAACGGCTTTACGGGCGTCTATGCGCGGACGCGCTATTATCCGGACGGCGAGGACGCCGTCGTCATGAAAAAGGAGTTTTGATTGAAGATCGCTCTTCTGCAAAAGGGCGAGGGAAGAGACCTCGTCTTTTTCCACGGATATCTCTCCTCCAAGGAGAGCTTCTATCCGCAGATCGAGTACTTTTCACGCTTCTACCGCGTGACCGCCTTCGATTTCCCGGGCTTCGGGGGCAGCGACCCTCTCCCTGCCGCCTGGTCTGTGGGCGACTATGCGGACTGGACGAAGGAATACCTTGCTTCGCTGAACATCTCGGAGCCTTTCGTCATCGCGCATTCCTTCGGCGGCAGAGTCGCCGTAAAATGCCTCTCGCGGGAGCCCCTCTTTGCGGCGGCAGTCCTCTGCGGCTGCGCGGGGATCCGTCCGAAGCGCACGCTTTCCTATCATATGCGCGTAAGAGCATATCGTCTTGTGCGCAAAATTGCGCCTAAGTTTGCCGAAAAGCACTTCGGCAGCCAAGAATATCGCTCTCTTTCGCCCATTCAGAAGGAGAGCTACAAAAAGATCGTCAACGAGGACCTTCGGGAGGACGCAAAGAAAATTTCCCGCCCCGTTCTCTTTATCAACGGCGAAAAGGACGGCGAAACGCCCGTCTCCTCCGCGAAAATCTACTGTTCGCTCGTTCCGGACAGCCGTCTGCTCGTCTTAAACGGCTGCGGACACTTCGCTCATCTTGACGACCCGCTCGCCTTTGATTTGGCGGCAGAGGAGTTTTTTCATGCCAACTTATGAAATTTTGGGAGTTATCATCGGGATCCTGTTCGGAATTTCCTGTTTTCTCGTCTCTTTGAGGCAGATCGCGATCCTGCAGCAGTGCAACTATTCCGAAAAGGGCTTCTTCAAATGGTATTTTTCTAAGGGGAACATCGAGAGAAGGCGCATTTCGCTCTTTGCGCTCGCGCTTCTTCTTTTGACGGCGCTCTTTCCCGTCTCATTCAGTTTTTTGCAGCCGGAGATCGCAAATTTGACCTTGCTTTTTCCCCTCGCTGCGATGACGGCGCTCTACCTCTTTTCCGAAAGGAAGTACGCCCTCAAAGTTCCCGCAAAGCGGACCCATCGCCTTGTCCGCCTCGCCGTCGCAGATGCGCTTGTGTGCATGATCTTCGGCGCGGGGCTCGGCGTAGGTCTTGCGGCGCTCTCCCGCGTGCTCGACGCACATTGGTTCCTTCTCCTTCGGTTTCTGCCCCTCGCGATCTTGCCGCTTGCATGTTTTATCCTGCTCGCGCTCTCCTCTCTTCTCATGAAGATGTACGAAATTCCCCACAACCGCGGCTTCCTTCGCCGCGCGAAAAGGGCCCTTGATAGAAGCACCTGCGTCAAAGTCGGCATCACGGGAAGTTTCGGCAAGACGAGCGTCAAGCACTTCGCCTCTCAGATGCTCTCCCAAAAATTCAAGGTGATTTCGACCCCCGCCTCCTTCAATACGCCGCTGGGCATCGCCCGCACCGTCCTTCATGAGGGGCTCTCCTGCGACATTTTCCTCGCCGAAATGGGCGCGCGGCACGTGGGCGACATTCGTGAGCTCTGCGACCTCGTCCAACCCACGTTCGGCGTCGTGACGGGCGTGTGCGAGCAGCACATTGAGACCTTTTTGAGCCTCGAAAACATCAAAAAAGAGAAGGGCGAGCTCGCCCGCTATGCAAAGACCTGTATTCTCGGCAAGACCGCCCGCGATTTGCCTTCCGCCGAAGCTCTCCGCGAGGGCGAGGAATTTTCGATGGAAAATCTTCTCTGCACGAAAAACGGCAGCACATTCACGCTGAATTTCAAGGGCGAGCGGATTCCGGTCGAGATCCCTCTTCTCGGCGCCTGTGCCGCGGAGGACGTCGCCCTCGCCGCCGCGCTCTGCCATGCGCTCGGCATGACGCTCGAGGAGATCGCCGTCGCCGCCAAGACCCTCGCACCCGTCCCTCACCGCCTTCAAAAATTGGAAAGCGGCGGCGTGACCGTCCTCGACGACGCCTACAACTCCAACATCGCGGGCGCGAAGAACGCCATCGAGACCTTAAAACTCTTCGACGGCGCGAAATTTGTCGTCACCCCCGGTCTTGTAGAGCTCGGGGAACTTCAAGAGCCGCTCAATTCGGAACTCGGCTCCCATCTTGTGGGTTTAGAGGTGATTCTGGTCGGCGAGACCCTCGTCCTTCCCGTCCGCAAGGGCTACCTCGACGCAGGCGGCGAGGAATCCCGTCTCCGCGTCGTTCCCACCCTCTCCGCGGCGCAGGAAATTCTGTCGAAAGAGCTCAAAAACGGGGACTGTGTGCTGTTTTTGAACGATCTTCCCGATTGTTACCTCTGAACAAGTGCACAAATGCGGATATGTATCGAAAAACACCGAAGAGAATCGCTCTTCGGTGTAATTTTTTGCACCCCATCCCTCACTTTTGAGGAATTTCAAGACAAGGAGTAAAAATATGAAACGTATCGCAGTTTTCTTCGGCGGCAACTCCAACGAGAGAGAAATTTCCGTCATCACGGGCGTCTACGCGGTCAATCTTCTGCGCGGCGCGGGCTATGAAGTTTTGCCCGTCTTTCTGACCGAGCAAAACGAACTCACCCTTCATTCGTCCCTCAAAAAGATAGAAGACGTCATAAAAGCGGGCGAGACGATCGTCCCCGTCCGCGGCGGGTTTGCCCTTGAGCGAAAGCCGAAAAAGAAAATACCCGTCGACTGCGCCCTCAACTGCTGCCACGGCGGCTTGGGAGAGGGCGGCGCCCTCGCCGCGCTCTGTGCGCTCTATCAGATTCCCTTCGCCTCGCCCGGGCTCTGCGAGTCCGCGATCTTCCTCGACAAGACCCTTGCAAAATACGTCCTTCGCGGCATGGGGATCAAAGTCGCTCCTTCCGTCGCCCTCGAGGAGGAAGATTCCCCCGAAGAAATCGCCGAAAAGATCAAAGAGATCGGCTATCCGCTCATCGTCAAGCCCGCGGCCCTCGGCTCGAGCATTGGGATCACCGTCGTGAGGGACGAAAATGACCTTCCCGCCGCGCTCGAGACCGCGTTTTCTCTCTGCGAGAGGGTCCTCGCGGAGAAATATTTCCCGAACAAGCGCGATCTGAACTGCGCGGCATACAGAGCATACGGAAGGGGAGGGGAGATCGTGCTCTCGCCCGTCGAGGAAGTCTTTTCAAGCGAGCCGCTGCTCTCCTTCAAAGAAAAATACGAATCGACGGAGCGAAAGAGCAAAATTCCCGCCGAAATTCCGAAGGAGACGGAGGAGAAGATCAAAGAGACGCTAAGGAGGCTCTACGCAGCATTCGGAATGCGCGGGATCGTCCGCGCGGACTTCCTTCTCTGCGGAAAAGAGGGCGGAAAAGAGGGCGACGAGGACGGAAAAGAGAACGACGAGGACGGAAAAGAGAACGACGAGGACAGAAAAGAGAACGACGAGGACAGAAAAGAGAACGACGAGAGCGGAGAAGAGATATATTTCAACGAGCTGAACACCGTCCCGGGCAGCCTCGCTACATATTTATACGGAGAAGGACTTTTGTCGGCGAAGAATCTGCTCACGGAACTCGTCGAGGACGCGATCGAGGCGTCCGCCCGCCCCGAAAAGAAGCTGGTAACGAGCGGCATTCTCTCCCGCACTCCGTCGGGCATCAAGTCCGCTCGCAAATAACGAGGTCTGCCTCCGCAGCCCTCGCCCCGCCCGCCCACCCCCGAAAACCCGCCGTCATTCCGAGCTCCTTTCCTGTCATGTTGAGCGTAGCGAAGCGAAGTCGAAACATCTCGACCTTAAACGGAAAGGGGTGAGTAATGGATCCCCCCGGTCGATAGAATGTTGTATTAAGCTCTCTCGCGCGCGACATATTATATATAATAACCCCGCTGTCATATTGCGCCGCCGCTATCGCGGCGGCGCAGTCGCGGGCGGCATCGCCGCCCGCGCCCCTTACTGTCACCCTGAGCGCAGTCTGTTTTAAACGTGTCATTCCGAGCGTAGTCGAGGGATCCCCTAAGTGAGCAGACAGCCGCCCTTTGTTCTTTAATAACTGCGCGGCGCACGAGCCCCTTTCCTGTCATTCTGAGCTGGCACCCCGCGGCAATAGCCGCGGGGCGCCTGCTCAGAATGACAAAATAAGGAACGCACCACTCAGAATGACAGGAAAGAAGAGCATGTGCAAAGCGCTGTCATCCTGAGCGGAGCGGCGTAGCCGCGCAGTCGAAAGTGAGCGTAGCGAACGTGGATCCCCCTAAATGAGCAGAGACCCGCCCTTTGTTCCAATTTCTCGGTGCGAGCAGGGTTTCCCTGCGCTGCACGACTCAATTTGCCGGCTTGCGGCTTATTGTTAAACAAGGCGACCGTGAGGACGGGGCAAGTGAAGGTTCGGAAGCCCCTTTCCTCGAACGCAAAGATTTCCGAAGGAAAGATTTCGTTCGAAACATCCCCCCGGTCGATAGAATGCTTATAAACCGAACAAAAGGCGTTGCGGGGTCCGGGACACACTCGCAAGTGTCCCGGAATTTTTTTTGGTTACTTTTTTTGTATTCGTAAAAAAAGTAACAACGTTCGTCTTTCGGAAAAGACAATCCCAAAGCGATTCCGCTGAAAGGGCGAGATGTTTCGACTCCGCTTTGCTCCGCTCAACATGACATGAGGGGAACCGCCGCGCCCGTTTATCGCAAAAGACGATCCCCAAGCGACCCCGCTTTTAGCAGAGAAGAGGGCTTTTCATAAAATTTTTCGCCCTGAAAAATTTTACAAAAAAAACCCCGTTAAAACTCTTGACATCGCACCATGGATTTGTTATAATACACAAGAAGTAACCTAACTTACGGTCGGGTTTCTGCGCTAAAATATCACGAAAATAGGGCCGAAGAGCGATTCTTAAAAGCGAACCTACGCCGAAAGAAAGGCGGTGTTTCGCCTGGATTCGGGTTTTTTGGTAATTATTTTCAAAATTCGTTGCTTTTTCTTGTTGAAAACGCTTGACGGACCCGAAAATTCGGTGATATAATAAACGCGAAATTCGATAACGCGAGTTATGGAGTTTAAATTAAGCAAAAAATAAGGAAAGGAGATTCATCAATGGAAAAACAATCAACCGGTAGAGTAATGATGAAGCTTGTAGTCTCTGTCCTTGCCTTGTTTTTGCTGATGGCTTGTGGAGTGTTAATGGGCGCTTGTAAGGGCGAGCACGAACACAATTATAAAAAGTCCACCAGTGAGAACATGGCGGCAACTTGCGGAGCTACGGGCTACGACATCTACGAGTGTGATGGCTGTGGCGATCGTTATGCCGTTCCTACATACGCGACGGGCAAACATAACTTCGCAAACGGTTATTGCACCGTCTGCGGTTTACCCGACGGATACGACGACGCACAGCTCGAACAGCTTTTAAACGACATTAACTCCAAGGTCGAGGCGGTTCGAACGAGCATTAACGACCTTCACCAACACGACTATTCGAAGGAGACCGTCACGGTCAACGCTACTTGCTATGCAAGCGGCTTTATCGCGACGAAGTGCGAATGCGGCAGCTCTGCGATCACCAAGTCGCTCGACAAGCTCGATCATGAGTGGGACGCTGAGACGATCACGGTTCCTGCAAGCTGCACGTCTGTCGGAGAAGTTTACAGAAAGTGCAAAAACTGCGAGACGGTCGTCCTTTACGAGACGATTCCCGTGGCAGGTCACAAGTTCGGCACGGAAATGGAGACGATCGTTGCCGCAACTTGCACCGAGCCCGGCTACAGAGGATATAAGTGCTCGGTCTGCGGCGAGATGGGCTATTCCGAACAGATCCCCGCAACCGATCATAACATGGTCTGGTCGACCAAGGCAAACACCGACGGCTATGCCGCAAACTGTATGCACGGCGACTACACCTGGTACCATTGCACCAACGAGAACTGCCCCGAGAACTGGGGCGTCCCCATGGAAGTCAGCGAAAAGGGCGACCATGACTTCGGCTTCGGCGAAAAATACGAGGGCGACGGCAAGACCACCGGAAACTTCCTGGTGAAAGAAGAGACCTGCACCACTGCGCGCATCATCAAACTGAGATGCAGAGCCTGCGGCCTGCTCTCCAACGAGGAAGTGACTGATACTGATCATAAAGCACTCGGCCATGCTTGGGAGAGAAGGGACAAGGACGACAAGTTGATCCTCGACCTCGACAAGGTGGAATCCACCAACGAACATGTAACGAACTATGTGGCTCCTACCTGCAATAAGACCGGCGGATTTACCTATAAGTGCGATTATTGCGAACAGACCATTCAATATACCCTTGCTGTCGATCCGACCGCGCACCATGTTGTCGAAGAGAACGGCGCTGCGAAGAAGATCGACACCATTTCCCAGCTCACCGGTAGCCTTCAAAGTATGGGCGAGGATAAGGATGGCAAGGATAATAGCTATCACTGGAACACCGTTGCCTACACCCACTACCTCTGCGAATACTGCAGAGAGTGGTTGGTCAAGACCGAGGACATTCCCGAGGGCGGAGAGCAGTATCTGAATGATCTCACTCAGTATTCCACGGCTCCGACCCCCACTCCTACCCCCACTCCCACTCCCACGCCCGATCCTTCCGAAGGTGAAGGCAGCGGCTCCGAGGCAGAGACCCCCAAGAAGGGCGAGTACACCATCATCAAGAGAGTCTTCTTCAGCTATGAAAAGAAGGATCTTGATACGCAGATGAAGGTTTGGGTCGACAAGGGGATCCTCGGATTCTCCTGGCACAGCTGGAAGGATGACGATACAGCGAAGTTGGCAGAAGAGGGTAAGGGCGCGGTCGAGAACGACTACAAAGAGACCGTTCAGATCGGCGACGCAAACTGCGAGACAGATGGCTTGCATTGGTACAAGTGCATCGACCCGAACTGCAACATCAAGGAGACTTCCGTCATCACCCCTGCAGTCGGTCACAATTACGACATTCCCGATACCCTTGCTCAGTGGGAGGAGCTCCTTTCCACCACAATGGAGAACGAAGGTAGTGGCCACAAGGCAGATGAAGACTACTACACAAAGGAACAGTTGAAACAAGCCGAAGAAGAGAAGGAAGAAGGCGGGGAAAGTAAGTTGAAAGATGGAAAGACCTTCTCCGAGGCAATGAACGCGAGAACCGGCATCCTCTACGGCGCAGACTGCACCGAGTACGCAATCGTCTTTGTCGGCTGCACCAACTGCTTCCTCAAGGGTGAACTTGTCACCGGCGAAGATGCGAAGGGCGACGAAGTGACCCACTGCATGGGCGACGAGGAGGAGAGAAGAGTTGCGATCACTGTCCGCATTGAAAAGGACGACAACGGCAACGAGACCAAGGAACTCACGGTCATCGATCTCCCCGAGGAATTGGTGACTTCATCGAAGCCCCAAACCAATCAAGCGACGGGTAAAAATGTCTATACTGCAGGAAAGATCCTTTCCGATGAAAAGATTGCCGAGAAAATTTCGGACCTTGACGCTTGGGTAGAAGAGTACAACAAAACGCCTAACCTCACCGAAGAGCAGAAGATCAAGGTAGAGGACATCTGCCATCCCATCTATGATGCAGATGTCAGCGCAGACACCGTCGAGCAGCTCTACAGCGCATTCCAGGGCAAGCTCGAAGAGGGCACCTTGACTCCTAAGGAGCCCGCTCCTCAACCTCCTACACCCGGCGAAGCTCCCAAGCTTGACGAGTTCAAGGATAAGAAGTATGTCTTCGATCCGCTCGGACACATCTGGGAGAAGGAGAATGACAAATTCGAGCCCGCGAAACCCGACGATACGCAGGATTGGGATGTCCAGAAGCCTACGCCTGAAGAGGACCTTGAAGAAGGCGAGACGGCTCCTAAGTTCAACTGCACGGAGCGCGGTTATACCGGCCGTTGGTGCAGCAGAGAGTGCTGCAATGGCAAGGAAGAGAGTTCGGGAAGCGAAGAGGTTGCACCTCACCAGTACGATCGTCACCAGAAGATCACCCTTGTGAGCGGAGATCTCGAATCGACGTCTGACCCGAATCACAGATACTACGATTATGCTTACGACGTCGGCCGTAAGGATAAGGAGGGCAAAGAGTACTGGCTTGTCGTCGAAGAGACCGGCAAGACCACGGCACAAGATACCGCTAGCGACTTCGTGCCCGAAAAGATCAAGGGCGAGCTGACCTATAAGGAACGCAACGAACTCTTCGAGCTCCTTGTCGAGAGAGAGCACGAGATGGACTACAGAGTCCTCACCGAGAACGCAAAGTGCGGCGATGAGGCGACTGTGAACTGGTTCTGCGTGAACTGCGATAAGCATTTCGACGATGAGGTCGTTGAGATCGCGCACCTTGGCAACTACGGCCACTACTACACGATCGGCGCTTGCGGCACCGCATTCGGCGAAGACCACAGCGTCATCACCTATGACTACTGCCTCGACTGCGGCAGAAGAGTCGGCCTCGAAGTTGTCGAGAAGAAGGACACTGTGACCGGCAAAGTCAGCAAGGTTGAGACCAAGAACGTCGTTTGGACGGAGGGGGACACCAACTCCATGACCGGGGAACCTGTCGACATCCTTCCTTGCGAACTGAGCACCATCAAGACCAATTACCGTCACTTCCCGTTCGATCGTGACTTCATCGACGGCCTCCTTACAGAGACGAAAGAGGTTACGATTACGGACGACAATAAGACGACAACGGAAACGAGGGCGAACCCCAACTACAAGCTCTACTCCGCGATCTGGAGTGCGATCGACAAGTGGTACGAGACGAACGATGACGAGCTGCTTCGTGCAAGCTGCCTGACCGGACTTCTCATGACCAAGACCACGACCGACAAGACAAACGGCTGGACCGCTCGCTGCCACGACTGCTACACCGAGTTCCTCAGCCACAAGTGCAGCAGCACTGCTACGGAAGATGCAAAGGATTACTACTACGTTGTTGCTGATGGCGTCTTGAAGGAGTTCACGACCACTGACGATCTTGTCAAGTACTTCGTTGGAGAATACATGAGAGCCGGGTTCATCAGAGATAACGAAGAGAAGGGTGAGGAAAGTAAGAATACCGAAGAGCAGATTAACGCTTTCGTGCAGGGCGAGTTGAGAAATCAGTCGTCGGTGGAGAGAGTAATTGATTATTTCTGCACCGAGGCCGGTTTGAAGAATCTTTCCAGCCACAGTGAACTTCAGGATACTTCTGCTGATAAGAAGTATAAAGTCAAAGAGATGATCGAAGTTCTCCTTGCATCGCATGTCAGAGTAGACATCTACACGGCAAAGGTCGCAGTTTGCGACACCTGCAAGTCCTACAACTGGACGAAGGGCGAGGACGGCAAGGCCTTCACGAAGATCGAAGTGACCACCGAGAAGGCTGCTGCAACCGGCGCCGGCGCGTAACCCTTACACACCTTAATAACTATCCGATCTGGTTGATTGATAGTCCAATAGTACAAAGAGAGCCCTCGGCGTTTGCCTTGGGTTCTCTTTGTATAATATTTTTCTTTTTTGTCATTCCGAGCGTAGTCGAAGGGTCTCGTCCTTTTGTCATTCTGAGCGCAGTCGAAGGGTCTCGTCCTTTTGTCATTCCGAGCGTAGTCGAGGAATCCCCTCGGTCGATAGAATGTTGTATTACGAATTTTAGAACGTCCCGTCGCTTGCTTAGGGGATCCATTCGACTCCGCGGCTTACGCCGCTCCGCTCAGGATGACAGCGCTTTGTACATTCCTTCCTGTCATTCCGAGCGTAGTCGAGGAATCCCCTAAGCAAACCATTAAATGCGCCGCGCACATTCGTGCGCGGCGCATTTTTAAAAAAACCTTTAATTATCCACGATTGCGCGGAGAGCGTCCTGTAAGACGGCGGAAAAATTCACGCCCTGTGCGGTTGCCTTCTTGTCGAGCCAGGCGGGAATGGTGCAGTTCTTTCGGATACTGCGATTCTCGTCTTTTTCGCGGTATGCGGTAAAGTCGACCTCGACGAGAGAGACGATTTCATTCTCCGCAGCGTTCGGTTTGAGCGTGACTCCTTTGGGAATTTCCCTCTTTGCATCCTCTTCGGCGATTCCCCAAATCCCGATACAGTCCTTCGCCATGGTGATACAGTCCTCGATGTTCTTGCCCTGCGTATACAAATCCAAGTCGGGAACATGCACCGTGTAGTATTTTTCCCCCTTTTCCGGCGGCGTTATGACGATAGAATAAATACTTTTCATGTTTTACCTCGCTTTATTTCAGATTGTGCTTTTTGATGAGAGCTTTTGCAAGTTTTTCGTTGATTTCTCCATGTCTTGGAATTACTTCGTTTTTTTCACCGTTCGTGTAGACGGTGTGATTTCCGCCCTCGCGCTCCATCCACCAACCGTTTCTTTCAAATAGCCTGATCAAGTCTCTTCGTTTCATTTGTGACCTCATGATATATTATACGCATTTATACGCATTTGTCAAGCAGTTTTTAGAAATTTTTAAAAACGTCCCGTCGCTTGCTTAGGGGATCCATTCGACTTCGTGTTGCTAACGCAACACTTCGCTCAGGATGACAGAAAGGCACGGCTCGTGCGCGGCGCATTATTCTTTTTGTCATTCTGAGCGGAGTGGCGTAGCCACGTAGTCGAAGAATCTCGTCCTTGGTTTTAATAACCTACTCCTCAGCCAAGTCGCGGCGGGAGGGGTTGAGGGTGTCGATGAGCGCTTCTTTTTTAGCACGCGTCCAGCCCTTCAATTGCTTTTCCCGCGCGAGCGCGTCCTCTACCTGAGAGTACTCTTCCGCATACACTACCTTGTGGGTCCGGTACTTCTTGCTGAATCCGTCAATGAGTCCGCTCTTATGCTCCCCAACGCGCCTTTCCACGTTGTTCGTCACGCCGATATACAGGACGTTGTTCCTCTTATTGGAGAGAATGTATACATAGTATGACATAATTATAGTGTATCTAAAAATGGGTAAAATGTCAAGAGGAAAAGGGTGAGATGTTTACTCGCTCCTTTCCTTTTAAGGACGAGATTCTTCGACTTCGTGACACTGCGCGTCACTTCGCTCAGAATGACAGGAAAGGAAGGACGAGATTCTTACTCGCCTATGGCTCGTGCGCCGCGCTTGGATAACAATAGAACGGCGCGGCGTCGACTGCGCTCGGAATGACAGGGTTGCGATATCGCTTGATTTTTAAATAGAAATCCGCTATAATAATTTTATGGACAACAAACCGTTTACAGACAAAGTGAAGATCCACGTCAAGGCGGGGGATGGGGGAGACGGAATGAACTCCTTCAAGGCCTACAAGGGCAAGCCGGCGTGCGGGCCGGACGGCGGCGACGGGGGGAATGGCGGCAGCATCTATCTCGTCGCAGATGAGAACGTCCATGACCTTCTCGCCTATCGGTTCCGTCACAAATACTTCGCCGCAAACGGCGAGCGGGGCGGGAGCAATCTCAAGAGCGGCAAAAGCGGCGAGGACCTCGTTCTCAAAGTCCCCTGCGGCACCCTCGTGCGCGACCCCGAGACGAATAAGATCCTCTGCGACGCCTTCTCCCACGGTCAGAAAATTCTGCTCCTTGCGGGCGGCAGAGGGGGGAAGGGCAACGCCCGTTTCACGACTGCCCGCCGTCATGCGCCGAATTTTTCGCAGAAGGGGGTCCTCACCAAGCCGCACGACCTCATTTTGGAGCTCAAAGTCGTCGCGGACGTCGGACTCGTCGGCTTTCCGAACGTCGGAAAGAGCACTCTTCTCTCGAAAATTTCCGCCGCGAAGCCGAAGATCGCCGACTATCACTTCACCACCCTCTCGCCGAATTTGGGCGTCGTCAAATATTACGACGATTCCTTCGTTTGCGCGGACATTCCGGGGCTCATCGAGGGCGCGTCGCGCGGCGCGGGGCTCGGGCTTGACTTTTTGCGGCACATCGAGCGCACGAGAATGATCGTGCACGTCGTCGACATCTCGGGCTGCGAGGACAGGGACCCCGTCGACGACTTTCTCAAGATCAACGCGGAACTTGCCGCCTATTCGGAGAAACTTGCGGCGCTGCCGCAGCTCATCGCCTGCAACAAGGCGGACCTTCTGGGCGCGGAGGAGAATTTCAAGCGCTTTTGCAAGCGTTTCGAGGGGGAGTATTCGATTTTTGCGCTCTCCGCGGTCAAGGGGGAGGGGACGGAGGAGCTCGTCCGCGCCTGTTTGGAGCTTTTGAGGACGCTCCCGCCCGCCGAACCCATTCCGCCGGACGAGGATTTTCTGCTCGAGGAGAACGGGGAGCTCGAATTTTTCATCGAGCGCGACGAGGAGGGCAGGTTTGTGCTCACGGGGAGCCTCATCGACATGCTCTGCCGCAACGTCGTGATGAACAATCCCGACTCCATGATGTATTTTGAACGCATTCTGAAGCAGCGGGGGGTCTTCCGCGCCCTCGCGGAACAGGGCTGCCAAAACGGCGACACCGTCGCCGTCGGGGAGACGGAATTTGAATTTGTGGAATAGGTTTCGAAGAAAATCTTGCTAGACGTGTCACCCTGAGCGCAGTCGAAGGGTCTCGTCCTTTGGTAGGTCTCACAATGAGGTAGAGATGTTTCGACTACGCTCAACATGACATAAGTAGGAACGCCCCGTCGATAGCTTAGGGGATCCACGCTCGCTTTGCTCGCTTTCGACTCCGCGGCTTACGCCGCTCCGCTCAGGATGACGACGGTAAAACAAGCCCTTTGTTCTAAATCCCATGGTGCGAGCAGGGTTTCCCTGTGCTGCACGACTCAATTTGCCAGCTTGCGGCTTCTTGTCGTTTGAAACGAATGAGAGGACCAGGCTGTGGGAACTCGAGAGTTCATTTCCTCGAACGTAAATATTTCCGAAGGAAAGATTTCGTTCGAAAAAGGAGATTTTATGTTAAATTCCAAACAAAGAAGTAAACTGAGGTCGCTGGCGAGCAACCTCAAACCCATCGGGCAGGTCGGGAAGGAGGGGATCTCCGAGACCCTCGTCGCCTCCTTCGGCGAGGCGCTCGAGGCGAGGGAGCTCATCAAGGTCAATCTTCTGCCCACCGCGGCGGACGATCTTGACAATCTCGCCGAAAATCTCGCCGACCTTCTCGGCGCGGAGCTCGTCACCGTCATCGGCAGAAAGGCGATTTTGTATCGCAGGTCTTCAAAACAGGATTTTCCGCACATCGCGCTCTGAGTTATTCGGACAAATTCATCGGGAGAAATCTCGAAAATCCGAAAAAAATCCTTGTATTTTCCGCCGAAATGTGGTAAAATAAAAAAAATGCGGCTTTATTGATAGGCAAAATTACGGAGGTTCCGAAAAGTGCAATATTCACCCGAAGTCAACGAAATGTATTGCGTCGCGAAAGGGCCCAAGCACGACCCTTCGCCCATTCCCGAAGAGGGGAAATGGGTCTGCGCGAAGCAGATCACCGATATCAGCGGCTTTACGCACGGTATTGGCTGGTGTGCTCCCCAGCAGGGCGCATGTAAGCTCACGCTCAACGTCAAGGCGGGCGTCATCGAGGAGGCGCTCGTCGAGACGATCGGCTGTTCCGGCATGACCCATTCCGCCGCCATGGCAGCGGAAATCCTGCCCCACAAGACCATTCTCGAGGCGCTCAACACAGACCTCGTCTGCGACGCCATCAACACCGCGATGCGCGAACTCTTCCTTCAGATCGTCTACGGAAGAACGCAGTCGGCGTATTCGGACGACGGGCTCGTCATCGGCGCGGGGCTCGAGGACCTCGGCAAGGGGATGCGCTCGCAGGTCGCCACCATGTACGGCACGGCGAAGAAGGGAGTCCGCTATCTCGAAATGACCGAGGGCTATGTCACCCGCCTCGCGCTCGACAAGAACGACGAGGTCATCGGCTATGAGTTCGTCTCCCTCGGAAAGATGACCGATTTCATCAAGAAGGGGCTTGAACCCAACGAGGCTTGGACGAAGGCGATGGGGCACTACGGCAGATTCGACAAAGAGCAGGGGGCGGTCAGATACATCGACCCCCGCAAGGAATGAGGAGGCAGTCATGACGTTATTCGAAGGCTATGAAAGAAGGATCAAGAAGATCACGGCTGTTTTGAAGGAGTACGGCATTTCCTCCGTCGAGGAGTGCAGGGACATCTGCCTCTCCAAGGGCGTGGACTGCGAGAAACTCGTGCGCGGCACACAGCCGATCTGCTTCGAGAACGCCGTCTGGGCGTACACCGTCGGCGCGGCGATCGCCATCAAGAAGGGCTGCAAGAGCGCGGCGGACGCTGCGGCTGCGATCGGCATCGGTCTGCAGGCGTTCACGATCCCCGGCTCCGTCGCCGAGAACAGACAGGTCGGGCTCGGCCACGGCAATTTGGGCAAGATGCTGCTCTCCGAGAGCACCGATTGCTTCTGCTTCTTGGCGGGACATGAGTCCTTTGCGGCGGCGGAAGGGGCGATCTCCATCGCCATGAATGCAAACCGCGTGCGCAAGAACCAGCTCCGCGTCATTCTGAACGGACTCGGCAAGGACGCAGCCTATATCATTTCGAGGATCAACGGCTTCACCTGCTGTGAGACCGTGTTCGATCCCTACACCGAGACGGTCACCGTCACCAAGGAGATCGCCTTCTCCGACGGACCCCGCGCAAAGGTCAAGTGCTACGGTGCGGACAACGTTCCCGAGGGCGTCGCGATCATGAAACTCGAAAAGGTCGGCGTCTCCATCACGGGCAACTCCACCAATCCCACGCGGTTCCAGCACCCCGTCGCAGGCACCTATAAGAAATGGTGCGTCGAGAACGGATTTCCCTATTTCTCGGTCGCTTCGGGCGGCGGCACGGGACGGACGCTGCACCCCGACAACATGGCAGCCGGTCCCGCTTCTTACGGCATGACCGACACGATGGGCAGGATGCACTCCGACGCCCAATTCGCAGGCTCTTCCTCCGTCCCCGCTCACGTTGAGATGATGGGGCTTATCGGTATGGGCAACAACCCGATGGTCGGCGCGACCGTCGCGGTCGCCGTCGCCGTCGAAGAGGGGATGAAACATTGAAAAGAAATCACTACCGGGAGACTCGATACGGAGTTTTCCCGGTAGCGTTTTTTATCATCTCAAAACATAATTGAGATTTATTGATTATATAAATAAAATAAATATTTATTATATACAACCAACCGAGAAAAATCAAGGGAATTTAGGCAGAAACAAGAAGAACTCATACATAACGAAAATGCGGGGTCTGCGGTGAAAAATATGCGATTTTCGACGGAAAATTGCAGGCATACCCCAATTTTCGATGATATTTTCCTCGCCGCTTTCTCTTTGATTTCAGCAAAAAAACAGTTTTTTTCACACGGCATTTCGGCATAAAGGGAAGAGTTTGTGATAAGATTTTTCACAATGAAATGCTTGCAATTTTCATTTTCATCGGTTATAATAGTAGAGCATAACTCATGATAAGTTTTGACAATCGGAGGTAACATGAAACAGAAATTCTTCAGAAAAGTGTTTTTCGGGTTTTCTGCGGCAGCGCTGTCATGCTTGATGGTGTTGTCGGGAATGCTCCCGATCTTTTCTCACGGCAAGGAAGAAGCGGCGGCAAAGCCCGAAGTTTCGGAATCCATCAAAGACGTCACCGGTAAGACGGATCTGAACCTCAAGGACTACCTCAACACTTCCGTTACCCAGAAGTTGACCGAGAATATTGCTCCCGACAGAGAGATCTCGGTCATGATCACCGTGGATGTTCCCACGGTCCTCGACGGGTACGAAGCGCTCGGCGACACCTCGATGGAAATCGCGGACTTTTCTGTCTCCCGTGAGGGCGCGTCCATCCGCAAGAAGATCGAGAGAGAGAACACTCTCCTCCAGAGCGAACTCATTCGCAAGGGCATCGATTACAAGCTCGGCGTCACTTACGATACGCTCATGAGCGGTTTCGAAGCGGTGATCAAGGCGGGAGATTTCGAAAAGCTGCAAAAAGCTGTCGGAAACTCGGCGAACGTCTTCATCAGCGATGAATACGAGGAGTGCGTGACGTACGACGTTGTCGAAAACAAGGTCAACGTCCATGACACGGGTATCTTCAACAGCGACGGCTCCCAGTACGACGGAAGCGGAACGGTCATCGCCGTCCTTGACTCCGGTCTCGACTACACACACGACGTGTTCGATCCCTCCCGTTTCAACGGCGAAGAGGTCATGACGCAGACCACCCTCCGCGACAAAGTCCCGCTCCTTACGGCGGCGCAGAGGACCCCCGGCCTCACCGCGGCGGACGTTTATATCAACAGAAAAGTTCCCTACGCTTACGACTATGCGGACAGCGATCCCGACGTCTACCCCATCAACAGTGACCACGGAACGCACGTCTCGGGCATTATCGTCGGTCAGGCGGATCCCAAATACGAAAATGACGGGATCGACGACAACTATATCCGCGGCGTTGCTCCCAACGCGCAGCTTGCCTTCTTCAAGGTCTTCTCGGAGAGCAACTCGAGCGCGAAGCAGTCGTGGATCGTTGCCGCGCTCGAAGACTGCGTCACGCTGGGCGTCGACGTCATCAACATGTCCCTCGGGTCCGGAAGCGGCTTCACCAGAGAGGTGGACGACTCCATGCGCGCCGAAGTCTACGACTCCGTCAAAGAGCACGGCATCAGCTTGGTCTGCGCGGCTGCAAATGAGGGCAGTGCGGCTCAGGGTTCCGAGAAGAACGGCTCCCTTCCGCTTGCCACCAACCCCGATACGGGCACCGTGGGCTCTCCCGCAACTTATGATTCGTCTATGGCCGTTGCATCCATCAGCGGCGTCAAGACGCCTTACATGTTGCTCGACGGCGAGCTCATCTACTTCACCAACGCCAGAAACTTCGCGGGCGAAGAGAGAAAATTCGTCGAAGAGATCCTGAATCCCGACGAACAGGAGAGGGTGTTTGAATACGTCATCATCCCCGGTATCGGTAGCCAGAGCGACTACGGCAGCGTGGGCGACCTCACCGGCAAGATCGCGATCGTCCAGAGAGGCGTCACGCAATTCGAAGAGAAATCGCAGCTCGCCAAGGACCACGGCGCAGCCGGATGTATCATTTATAACAACCTTTCGGGCGACATCGCGATGACGATCGGTAACACCGAGTTCCCGACCTGCTCCATCGACCGCGATAACGGTAAAAAGTTCCTCGATAAGAGCGGAACGGTCGGAAAGGTCACGATCAGCCGCTCGCAGGTCGCAGGTCCCTTCATGTCCGACTTCTCGAGCTGGGGCCCCACGCCCGACCTTCACATCAAGCCCGAGATCACCGCACACGGCGGCGACATTCTCTCGAGCCTTCCCGGCCAGCGCTATGACCGTTACAACGGAACCTCCATGGCTTCGCCCAACCAGGCCGGACTCACCGCTCTCGTCCGTCAGTACGTGAAGGAGCACTTCACCAACCTCGACGCGCTCGGCGTGACCGCAATGGTCAACCAGCTCATGATGTCCACGGCGGACATCGCATTGAATCCCAACGGCATTCCCTTCGCCGTCAGAAGACAGGGCGCAGGTCTTGCCAACCTCACGAAGGCGACCTCTACGCCCGCATACCTCAGAACCTATGACGAGACGGGCGCCGTCAATGACAAGACGAAACTCGAGCTCGGCGACGATCCCGAAAAGACGGGCGAGTACTCCTTCTCCTTTGAAATCGTCAATATCAGCGGCGAATCGCTCTCCTATGACGTGAGCGCACTCGTCCAGACCGAGGGCATCAGTGAGGAGTTTACCCCCCGCGGCGCCACGACCATCACCGAAAAGGGCTACGTCCTGAGCGGCGCACGCATGACGGTCCAGAGCGTCCAGAACGGAAGCAACAGCGGCAATACCGTCACCGTCGGTGCGGGCGCGACCGCAGTCGTCTCGGCGACGATCACCCTGAGCGATTCCGACAAGGAATACATGGACAGCAAGTTCGCGAACGGTATCTATGTGGAGGGCTATGTCAAACTCACCTCCAAGAACGGAAAGAACGACCTCAATGTTCCCTTCCTCAAGTTCTACGGAAGCTGGACCAAGGCTCCGATCTTCGACCTCGACTACTTCGAGACCTATGCGGATGAGAACAACGACTCCATCGAGACAGAGAAGAAGACGCTTGCCGACTTCGTCGCGACCCGTCCCATCGGCACGCTGTACGGCGATTACATCAGTTACCTCGGATCCTTCCCTTATCTGACGGATCCCAACTCCTCCCTTGTTATGGGCGCAGATAAAGAGAAGATCGCCTTCACCAACCAGGAGGGCGAATACGGCGGCATCAACGGCCTCGGCGCGATCTGGTTCGGTATGCTCCGTCCCGCAAAGAAGATCGACATTTCCATCACCGATTCCTCTACGGGTGAAGTCATTTGGACGAAGTCTCAGGGCAACGTCATCAAGTCTTACTATAATACCGGCGGCGGCTCGCACGTTTGGGGGCAGGTTGCGACCGAGTTTAAAGTCAGAGAGTACAATCTCAAAAACAATACGAGGTACGACGTCAAGGCGGTCGCATACCTCGACTATGACGACGGCGGAATCAACGACAACGTCAAGAACGTGTTCGAGTTCCCGTTCTATACGGACTTCGAATCTCCCGTTGCGACGGGCGTCGAGTATACCTACGAGTATGACTACGACACCAAGACGAACAGACTCTTCGCGAACGTCTCCATCTACGAGAACCACTATCTGATGGGTTATATTGCGGGTGCGATCAGTGAGAACGAGGACTTCGATCCGAATAAAGAAGATTCCTACCTGTTCACGACGGATACCTTCTCGAGCTATGTCACCCCCGTCCTCGGACAGAGGAACACGACGAACGTCATTCAGATCGAACTTACCGATTACCTCGATCAGATCAAGGAGTCCCATGACGGAAGAAGCTTCATCATCCAGTGCATGGACTATGCGATGAACACCGCGACCTACGAGTTCTATCTTCCCGATGAGATCACGCAGATCACCTTCCCCGAGATGCAGCCCGATGAAAACGGCGTTGTGCCCGGCGTTCGTATCAGCCCCAACGAACTCTACCGTCTCAATCCCGAGACTGTTCCCGCGCAGGATCAGGCTTGGCGCGAGACCATTCAGTACACCTCCTCCGATGAGAACGTCGTCAAGATCGTCGACGGCCAGCTCCTCGGTGTGAACTCCGGTAGGGCGACCGTCACCGCGACGAGCCCCTATAAGAACGCGGAGGGCGTTCAGGCGTCCACAACGTTGGATGTCACCGTCCTCTCACCCGGAGACGAAGGTTACACGCAGTACGATAAACCTACGGTCGAAGAGTTCTACCTCGACGGCTTCTGGGCGAACAAGGTCTTCTATACAATGGACAACACGGACCGCGGTCTGGGACTTGTGGAGACCTATAACGACAGCGGAGAGCGGAACTATATGTCCTTCGGTAAGGCGAGCGAGGTCTATGTCTCGATGTATCCTTCCGAATCCGTTCAGCTCAACCCCGTCGTTCACGGCTACTACGGCGCGGACAGATACCGCATCCGTTACAGCAGCAGTAACTCCGCCGTTGTCGACGTGGACCAGGATGGCAACATGACGGCAAAGAACGTCCGTATCGATGGAGACGGCAAGGAGATCCCTCTGAACACGCAGAGAACGGCAACCGTCTCGATCAACCTCGACGTGAAGGGGGACGACGGCGAGTGGAAGTCCACCTTCTACACCCTTGCGGTCTCGATCACGGTCAAGAAGCCCTACTATACGGCGAGCGGTTACCTTCTCAGCTATAAGGGCCTCGGCGGCGAAGTGGATATCCCCGCGTCTCTCAAGTTGACGACGATCAACCCCTTCGCATTCTCCAACTACGAGTATGTCGACAAGGATCTTGAGGCGGGCGATATCATCGACGAAGAGGATAACTTCTCCATGAAGCAGTGGTTCATCGGTGATAATTCGATCACCAAGGTCATCGTCCCCGAGGGCGTCGAATCCATCGAGAACTATGCGTTCGCGGGACTTACGGCTCTGAAGGAAGTCGTCCTTCCCTCCACGCTGTACAAACTTCAGATCGGCGCCTTCTACGGATGCACCTCACTCGAGAAGGTCTCCTTCAGCAGCGAGAACAACCTGAAGTTTGTCAACGAATGTTGCTTCTACGGCTGCAAGAACCTCTCCACGTTCGATTTCAAGTCCATGGTCGGTATCGGTAAGAGCGCGTTTGAGGGAACGGGACTCATGAATATCACCCTTCCCATCACGGAGTCCATCGGTACCAGAGCATTTGCGCGCTGCGAATCGCTCAACTCCGTGACGATGGAGGCAAGCAGCGTCAAGTTCGGTTCCGAGGCATTCTTGGGATGCATTCGTCTCAGCTCGATCAACGTCAATGCAAAGGTCATTCCGAGCGGGACCTTCGACTCCTGCACGCAACTCACGAACGTCACCCTCGGACGGGACGTCGAAGTCATCGGTCAGTATGCATTCCGCTTCACGAAGGTCACCTCCTTCGTGGTGGATCAGGCAAATAAGAACTTTACGGCAAAAGATAACGGCCAGTATTTGATCGACTCCGACGGAAAGCTCGCCCTGGTTGCGCCTACCGTCACGACCTTCAAACCCAATGACAGTTCGATCACGACGGTCGGCACGGGCGCCTTCTCTACGGCGGGCGACAAGCTGATCTCCATCGAATTGCCGAGCGTCACCGTTGTCGAAGACTACGCGTTCGCAAATTGCAACTCGCTCTCTTCGATCAACCTCGGAAACCTCACCTCTGTCGGCGAGGGCGCATTCCGCGGGACCGGAAAACTGAAGAAACTTCCCAATTTCGCGGAAGGTGCGACCATCGGCGCGTATGCGTTCGCGGAGAGCGGAATTTCCTCCGTCAACCTTTCGAATATCGCATCCATCGGGGAATATGCGTTCGCAAACAGCAGTTCTCTGTCGAATGTGACGATCGGCGACGGCATCAAGATCGGCGACTATGCGTTCTTCGGCGCATATAGCCTCAGCGAAGTCAAGATCGGAAACGATTGCGAGATCGGAACGAAGGCGTTCGCCGCGATGCACATCACCGAGTTCTACAAGATGATGGATATCGTCATCGACGATACGAATGCATATTTCGGCTCCGGAACGACCTTTAAATACAACAACAACGACATGACGGTCTACTTCCGTCCCCATGTCTCTTCGCTCAGCACGCTTTCGATCGGCAACAATGCGAAGATCGGAGATAGGGCATTCTACTATGCAGGTTCGAGTGCGATCAGAGTCGGCGGAACGACGAGCACGGGTTCGACCATCTCCGATCTGACGATCGTCGGCTCCCTGAAGGAAGTCACCCTCGGCAGCGGCGCCTCCATCGGCGACTACGCGTTCTACGGCTGCAAAGACCTCGCTTCCGTGAAGGGACTCGAACAGGCGACCTATATCGGCGACTATGCGTTCGCCGGTGAGGATGTCGGAAGCCTCCTCTTCAGCAACGGTGTTCTCGAAGTCAATAAGATACTCTCCTGTGCGCAGTTTGAGACGCTTGATCTGAGCGCGGCAGAGTTCATCGGCAAGGGCGCATTTGCAGGCAACCAGAAGCTCAAGTCCGTTAAACTCGGCTCGATTGAAAAACTCGGCATTTCCTCGCAGTTCGGCGTGGAGAAGAAGAAAGTCTATGTGGTCGATCCTCTTGCCGACACGATCGACGCGGGCGTGTTCGACGGATGCACCGCACTCGCGGAGATCAACCTCGGCGGACTCCTCGAGATCGGCGAAAATGCCTTCAGAGGTACCGCGCTCACGACTGCAGACCTCAGAGAGGGCGTCAAGCTCGGCGAAGGGGTGTTTGAAAACGTCAAGACCCTCACCTCTGCCTCGAACCTCAATAAGGCGGTCGAGATCGGCGGCTATGCGTTCTACGGAACTTCCATTCCCGCTGCGGACATTTCCGATGTGGTCCTTCTCGGCGACTTCGCGTTCGGCTTCTCGACGGTCAAGAGCGTGACGTTCGGCAACAGCATCGAGACGCTCGGCGAGAATCCCTTCGCCGGATGCGAGATCGAAGACTACACGAGAGACGGTTCCAACACCTTCGACATCGGTTCGAAGGGCGTGAAGGTCGTCGGAAGCGCACTCTATCGTCCGAATACGAACGGATATGAGCTCATCTCCTTCCCGATGAAGAAGAACATCAAAGACTTCGAAGTCATGTCCAAGACCAACCGCATCGGCGCAAGAGCGTTCTATGGTTCCGGCATCGAAGTTGTGACGCTTGCCCGCGAAGTTTCAGCGATCGGACACATGGCGTTCTACAATTGCGACAAACTGTTGCTTGTCACCTTCAGAAGCATCAATGCTCCCCGTCTCGAGGAAGAGTTCGACTTTGACTATGAGACGGCGATCACAGAATTCGGCACAAACAAGTACGTTGAGGAAGCATTCGGTAAAGTTCTCCTCAACTTCGTGGACGGCAGCTCCCGCATGACCGGTCTCGAATATATCGACGCCACCATGTGGAGCCCCGCAGTGACCTGCGTCTTCTACGGCGCGAACTTCATCTATGGCGTCACGGACGAGAGACACAATGACCGCACGCTGATCATGGTCCGTCCCAGCAACGGCGTCGGATATGAGACCTTCTCCTACAATATGTACTTCGACCAGGTCGTCATCGGCAGAGGTGCGATCTCCGATTCCGCACAGGCGGTCATCGACATGCTCGGCAGCCTGCCCGAAAGCTTGAGGGCGGAAGACCGCGACCAGGTCTATGCGATCTACGATCTTTACAACACGCTCAGCATGGAGGACCAGAACTACCTCACCGCAGAGGGCTTCACGATGACGCTCTCCAATGCGAAGAGATTGGTCGATTCCATGACGACTACCAATCCCGGTACAGAGCCCGAAAACCCGCCCGCAGAGCCCAACAATACCGCGCTCTATGTGGTGCTCGGAATCGTCGGCGGCGGTCTTGTGATCGCATTGGTCGTCTACTTCGTCAAGCGCAAGTCGAACGGGGAAGACGGCTCCGATGATGCATCGGAAAATAAGACCGAGTAAGGAGAATGCAGATGAGAAATAAAACCAAACTCTTGATCACTTTGGCAGTGCTTTGCGCCGGAACACTGACGCTTGGCGCCTGCAAGAACATCAAGGTCGAGCAAACCTACAAGGAGCAGGTCAAGCAGGGGAACAACGCGATCGTGCGGTTCGATCCCAACGGCGGAACTTTCGGAAGTGAACCCGGTCAGGTCGTCTCGAACCTCTTCCGCTATGATTCTCTCAGCACAATGCGCCTCTTCGAGCCGAACAGCAAGTCGAAAGTGCCGTCGGACACCTCGATCAACATCTCCTACACCGATCATTTCCTTGTCGGATGGTACAAGGAAAAGAAACCGCTCACAGATGAAGCGGGGAATGCGCTGGATGAATACGGCATTCCCTGCAGCACGAGCGGGAGAGAGCAGGGCTGGGAGTATTCGGGCCGCTGGGATTTCACGCAAAAACTTTCTCAGGGCGACTTCGCGGCGCAGGGGGATGGGTCATATCTGATGACCCTCTATGCCGGCTGGCTTCCCTACTTCCGCTACAGCATTGTCGACGAGAACGGCGCCGAGATCGCTTACAAGGCATTCAACCCCGATACCGATGCCGGCAAGGAGACCATGGACCTCGAAGTTCCCCAGTGGAACGCGGACACCGGCGAACTGGATTACGGGAATTTCCCGAAGGCGGAAGGAAAGACCTTCATGGCTGTCCACGAATCCAAGGATTCCGTCGAAGAACTCTCCACCATTCATCATGACGGGGAAGTGGATAGGGATCGGTGCGTCGCCAAGAATGCGATCAAGATCTACTACGGCGTATACAGAGACGGCGACTGGTATCGCATCACCAAGGCGGAACAGTTCAGCAGCCTGTTCGCTTACAACCGCAATTTCGAGATCCTCGAAGACCTCGATTTCGGTGTGAAGGATGAGAACGGCTATGCCGTGGCTGCGTGGCCTTCCAGCATTTCGACGAGTGAGTTCACCGGGACGATCATGGGGAACGGCAAGACCATCAAAAACGTCGAAGTGATCAACAATTCGACGGACTCCGGTTACGGCGGTCTGTTCGGATCGATCGCAGCGTCTGCCACCATCGAGAACATCAACTTCGAGAATGTTTCCTTCAACCTCAGGAGAGGAACGCGTAAGAACGGCGCAAGTTTCGGCTTGTTTGCAGGCGAGATCAAGCAGGGCGCAAAGATCAGCAATGTGAACGTCAAGGGAAAACTTATTCTCGGCAACGAGGATCTGGATGAATTTGCGTCGCAGTCGATCTACAAATACCATATCGGCAAAGTCGTTGGGAATCTCAACACGAGCGGCATTACGGCAGACGTCACGGTCGAAGGGATCGGCGGCGTCAGTGTGCAAGTCGGATCAGACGGGAGCGTTACCGCAACCGCATCAAAATAAAATAAGAACGGAGGATATCAAAAGACATGAAACGTTTCAAGTTTACTAAGGCCTTAGCTGTCACGATGGGTGCTGCAATGAGTCTCACCGCGTTTGCCGGCTTAGCCGGATGCGGCGAGACAAGCAATTCGCTCAAACTCATGACCGATCAGTTGGACGGACTTTTCAGTCCCTTCTACTCCACGTCGGCAAGCGATGGCGAAATTGCGGGACAGACGCAGATCGCTCTCTTCACCACGAACGAAAACGGCGAGCTTGCTGTCGGTGATAATGAGGCGTGCGCGGCAGTCGCGTACGAACTCAAGCACGAGGGGCAGACCTACAGCGACTACTATTTCGTCCTGAAGAACGGACTCAAGTTCTCGGACGGCGTCCCCCTCACGATGAATGACGTGTTCTTCAACCTTTACACCGTGCTGGATCCCACCTATGCGGGTTCGGGCACCCTGTATTCGACGGACATTCTCGGACTCAAGGACTACAGAACGCAGCAAAAGACGAGCGGCGACGGTAACTCCGCAGAGGACAGCCTCACGCAGGGCGCAATGACGCGTGCAAAGCAGCGCCGTAACGAACTTGTCGATGCATTCCGTACCATCGGTGAAAGAGAGACCGAGGGAACGTACAATGCAACTCCCGACAAGATGCGTTCGGAGCTCGCAAACGCGAACTCGAGCCTGTTCCCCACGATCAGCTCCGGTTATCTCGAGGCGACGGGCGCTGCCGACCAGAGTGCGGCGAGAGCACAGATCGTTGCGGACTACAACCACATCGCGGGCGATCCCAACGGCAAGGATGATGATGAAAAGAAGGGCCTCTTCCGCAAAGAGCTCGAGTCCGACTATAAGAACGCACTGGAAGCTTTCCAGGAGGAGCCCTATAAGAGCGCAAAACTTGTGACGAGCAAGGGCGATTTTGCTACGGGCTTTGACGAAGTCACCGCCTTCATGTTCACCGAGGGCTATGCTTCCCCCGAATATGTGCAGGTCGAAGGCGTCGGCGAAGACAGAAGCCAGATCAAGCAGATCGTGCTGAACTACAACGTCGATACCATCAAGACGAGAGAGGCGGCGATCGACTACGTTTATAACGATAAGATCAACACCCAATTCGACCAGATCATGAACTTCTGGGCGTCGGGAACCAACGCGATGAACGAATATGTCTCCAAGGCGAAGGAGATCATCCTCAGCGCGAGCAAGGTCGAGGGCAAGCCGCTCATTCCGAGGATCGAGGGCATTGTCTCTCTCGGACACACCGGCACCGAGACCTCGGTCACCGTCGACGGAAAGGAATACAAGGTCGCTCATGAGCACAACGCGGACGGCACGCCCGCCAATGCAGATGAGTACGATGTTCTCCGCATCCGCGTCAACGGCACCGACCCCAAGGCGATCTGGAACTTCGGTATCAGCATTACGCCTTATCACTATTACTCCGATCCCGACAAATACCCGATAGACATCAAGAACGACCAGTTCGGCGTCGAGTTTGCAAGCTTCGACTTCCAGATGTACACCATCCAGGGCAAGAACAAGAACGGAGACAGCAAGAACAGCGTTCCCGTCGGCGCAGGTACCTACATGGCTTCCGATAACAACGGCAGCGATATGCCCCGTGCAACGCAGTTCCTCAACAACAACATCGTCTACTACAAGGCAAATCCTTACTTCATGTTCCCCGTCAAGACGGAGAAGCTCGAGTACCACGTCGTTCCTTCCTCCAACGCTCTGACCGCTCTTACGGAGGGCACGGCTCACTTCGTCAGCCCTCAGATGACCTTGGCGAACTTCTCGCAGGTCACCGATCCCGCCTTCAGACGGAAGGGTTATGACTACATGAGCGCATGGCAGCTCGGCTATGGTTACATCGGTATCAATGCCGGCAAGGTCACCGACATCAACCTCAGACGTGCGATCATGGTCTCCATGGATACTTCCTCCGCGACGACCTACTACAGCAGCGGTTCCGCGGTGAACATCGACTGGCCTATGTCCGCAGTCAGCTGGGCATATCCGAGAGAGGACGGTTACGAATACGACGGTAACTTCCCCACCGAACACATGAAGAGACAGACAGAACCCACCCTTTCCTATGCTTCCACCCTCGGTTGGACGGATGACATGAGAATTGAAGCGATCAAGAAGTACATGGAGCAGGCAGGCGTCAAGAAGGGCGATCCGAGCCTCAGCATCAAGTTCACGATCGCGGGCGCAGAGCTCACCGAACACCCTTGCTTCAACACGATGCACCACGGCATGGACCTCCTCAACCAGTGCGGCTGGGATGTTCAGATCACTCCCGACCCCAACGCTCTGAGCAAACTTGCGACCGGTTCCCTTGCCGTCTGGGCGGCTGCATGGGGTACGTCGCTTGACCCCGATATGTACCAGGTCTATCACAAGAACTCCACCGCAACGAGCGTTCTCGCTTGGGGTTACAGAGAGATCCTCGGCGACTCCTCCCGTCAGGAGAACAAGATCATCACCGAGCTCTCCAAGCTGATCGATGACGCGCGCAGGATCGATGACAGAAAACAGCGTGCTGCCATCTATGAAAACGCAATGAAGAAGGTTCTCGAGCTTGCAGTCGAGCTTCCCGTCTATCAGAGAAAGACGCTCTATGCCGTCAACCTCAACGTGATCGACGGAGATACGCTTGCAAAGGATGAAAAGGGCGAGTGGCTCATCAACTCCTATTCTTCGCCCCTCAACAGGCTCTGGGAAGTCGGTCTCAAATAATAAACCTCGGAGAACACAATGCTGAAATATATCATAAAAAGGCTCCTCCTTTCGATCGTGATCCTGGTCGGCGTTTCTCTGATCATCTACGTGCTCGTGCGGTGTATGCCGTTCGACTTCGTGGAACAGAAGGCGTCTCAGATCAACGGCCTTTCGGAAGAGGCGATCGAAAACATGAAGAAGATGTACGGACTGGAGGACAACGGGTTTTGGGGAATTATCGGCGGATACTTCACCTGGCTCGGACATCTGGCAAGGTTTGACCTCGGCGACAGCTTCAAGTTCGGCGCACCTGTTCTTCAGATCATCGTCAGAAACATGGGCGTCTCCTTCGCGGTTGCCTTCATCTCCATCATCTTCGAATATCTGATCGCGATCCCGCTCGGCATTACGGCGGCGACCCATCAGTATGCCGTCCGCGACTACGTCGTCACGATCATCGTCATGGTCGGCATCGCGCTCCCGTCCTTCTTCTTTGCACGGCTGCTTCAGATGCTGTTCTCCGCAAAGCTCGGTTGGTTCCCGTCGACCGGCTTGGAGTTCGGAGGAATGCACGGTTTCCCGCGTTTGATGGATATGCTGTGGCACTTGGTCTTGCCGCTGATGTCTGTCATCTTCCTTGGGATCGGCGGAACCATGCGATACACGCGTACGAACATGTTGGAAGTGCTGAATGCGGATTACATCCGTACGGCGCGCGCGAAGGGATTGGGCGAAGGAAGAGTCATTTACAAGCACGCTTTCCGCAATACGTTGATCCCTCTCGTTACGATGCTTGCGGGGATCCTGCCCGGACTCTTTTCGGGTGCACTCATCACCGAGCAGATCTTCGGTCTCCCCGGTATCGGTGCGGCTGCTCTTACGGCGACCCAGGCGGCAGACGTTCCCTTCATCATGAGCTATAACATGTTCATCGCATTTTTGAGTGTCATCGGCGTGCTGCTTTCCGACCTCATGTATATGGTCGTTGACCCTCGCGTCAAGCTTTCATAAGGAGGATCGGAAAATGGATGAAGAAAAGAAAATACATAACGAAAGCCCCGTCTCGGAACCTTCTGTGAAGGCTCCGAGGGCGGAGGTCTCGACAGATCCCGTCGCAGAGGGGAATGTGGGAGTTCCCACGGAACCTCAGGCGGAGGCGGTGAGAGAGGAGAAGGAGTTTGAAAACGCTCCGCTCTATCAGACGCCCGAGGACAAAACTCCCGCGGATGACGACACGCCGCTCGACAAGAACGTCAAGCTCATGTCTCCCGCGAGAATGGTCGTGCGCCGTTTCTTCCGCTCCAAGCTGAGTATCGTCGGTCTTGTGATGCTGGTCTCCCTCCTGCTGTTCTGCTTTGCAGGGCCTCTGGTTTGGAATAAATACCAGGAGACCTACCAGGATCCCACGCCGATGATCATGGGCGAAGACCGTATCATCTCGGCTTCGGACGGCGGGGAGACTTACGAGTTTGTGCAGGTCGTCGAGAGAAGATCCACCTTCTATATCCTCTCGAATCCGAGTGCTGCGCACCCGTTCGGTACGGATAAGTCGGGTCATGACATTCTGATCCGTCTCATGAAGGGCGGACAGCGTTCGCTCGGCATCAGCTTCATCGCCGTCTTTACGATCGCGATCATCGGTATCATCTTCGGCGGTATCGCCGGTTACTTCGGAGGTTGGGTGGATAACCTGATCATGAGGATCTGCGATATTCTCATGTGTCTGCCCGGACTCCCGCTCATGTTGATCATCGGTACACTGCTCGACGCGCTCGATCTGAAGGGAGAACGAATATACTTCCTGATGATGTTCCTGACGATCTTCTCATGGTCGGGCACCGCGCGACTGGTCCGCGGACAGCTCTTGTTCCTGCGAGAACAGGAGTACATGGTGGCGGCAGAGGCGATGGGCTTCTCGGCTGCGAGAAAGATCTTCAAACATCTGGTCCCGAACGTCCTGCCTCAGTTGATCGTCTCGATGAGCTTGAGCCTCGGTTCGATGATCCTGTATGAGTCCTCGCTCTCCTACCTCGGCTTAGGTACACAGCCGCCGTTTGCCTCCTGGGGCGCAATGGTCAACGATACGAGCGATATGGATATTCTGGAGAATCACTTCAATGTTTGGGGCCCTCCCGGAGTGTGCATCATCATCGCAGTGCTCGGCTTCAACTTCATCGGCGACGGCTTGAGAGATGCGCTTGACCCGAAAATGAGGAGATAATATGAAATTACCTTTTCTGAAAAAAAACGAAGAGAACAACTCCGACAAGCACTATCTGACCGGGAAAGAAGTCCGTGAGATCGCCAAGGCGAACAACGAGACGATGCGCCAGCTCGAAAAGAAGAGAACGCGCAAGGCGGAGGAGTCCGAGTTTCTTTCCGAAATGAAGGACCCGAAGAACATTCTCGAGGTCGATGAGCTTCATACTTACTTCTTTACGGATCAGGGCATTGTCAAAGCCGTCAACGGCGTCTCGTTCGAGGTGCCGCAGGGCTCGGTCGTCGGGATCGTCGGTGAGTCCGGCTGCGGAAAGTCCGTCACGAGTATGTCCATCATGCAGCTCTTGCAGCGTCCGCAGGGTCAGATCTATTCCGGCTCCATCCGCTTCAAGTCCTACGATTTCAAGCGGGATGAAAACGGAAAGCCCATTCCCATTTGGGAAAATGACGAAAACGACCAGCCGATCTACGACCCCGTCTATGTAAAGAAGGGCAAGGAGCCCGTCTGGGACGACGACGAAGCGGGAAATCCCGTCTATGTTCCCGTCGTTGACAAGAAGGGGAACCCCGTTCTCGACGAGGCGGGCAATCCCAAGACGGAGCGCAGACAGAAAGTCAATTACAAGGGCAAGAAGGTCTTCAAACCCATCTACGAGCAGCAGCTCGACAAGGAGGGCAAGCCCGTCATGGAGCGCAGACAGAAGCGCGACGAGTACGGCACGAAGATCTACGAAATGGAGGAGAAGGTCTTCGACATCGCTCAGATGCCGATCAGCGAGATGTACCGCCTCAGAGGCAGACAGATCTCGATGATCTTCCAGGAGCCGATGACCTCCCTCAACCCCGTCTTCACGATCGGGAACCAGTTGGACGAAGTGACCCTTCTCCACGTTCCCGGTGCGACGAAGGAAGAGGCGAGACGGCGCTCCATCGAGATGCTCAACCTCGTCGGAATTGCAATGCCCGAGCGCGTGTACGACTCTTTCCCTCACGAACTTTCGGGTGGTATGCGTCAGCGTGTTATGATCGCTATGGCTCTCGAGGGGAACCCCCGTCTGATCATTGCCGATGAGCCTACGACCGCACTCGACGTCACCATCCAGGCGCAGATCCTCGATCTGCTCCGTGAATTGAAGGACCGTATCAACGGCTCCATCCTGCTCATCACGCACGACTTGGGCGTGATCGCGGAAATGGCGGACTTTGTCGTCGTCATGTACGCGGGCAGGATCATCGAGAGGGGCACCGCATCCGAGATCTTCCATCATCCCATGCACCCCTATACCATCGGTCTTCAGAAGAGCAAGCCGACGATGGACTCCGAGGGCGACACGCTGTTCAATATTCCCGGCAACGTCCCCAACCCCATCGATATGCCCAACTACTGCTATTTCCGCGAACGCTGCGGTATGTGCGTAGAGAAATGCAAGGGCGACTATCCGGATATGGTGCAGGTCAGTCCTACCCATTGGGTTGCTTGCCACCTCTACAAAGACTATAAGGAGGAAAGCAAGTCATGAGTCCCGAGAATCAGGAAACAAAGCAAGAGACGCCCAAGAAGGACGTCCCCGTGCAGAAAGATCCGAACGCGGAAGAGGAATTTGCGCATTTCGACGACGCAGCGGAGGCACAGAAGGAGCAAGAGGCGCGCGACGAAAAGGCAAAGCAGGACCTGGAGCTTCCTCCCGATCCCGATGCGCTCCTGGAAGTCCGTCACCTCAAGAAGTACTTCACCCTTCAAAAGACGATCACGGGCAAGGTGACGCGTTCCCTTCGCGCCGTGGACGACGTCTCATTCAAGCTCAAAGCGGGAGAGACGATCGGTATCGTCGGTGAGTCGGGCTGCGGCAAGACGACGCTCGGCAGAACGATCTTGAAGCTCCATCAGCCGACGGACGGCCAGATCTTCTTTGAGGGCGAGGACATTGCAAAATACAAGCCCTCTCAGATGAGACCGCTCCGCACGAAGATGCAGATCATCTTCCAGGATCCTTATTCCTCCCTGCCGCCGCGCAGTACGGTCGGCGGGATCCTGTCGGAGCCCGTCCGCGTCCACAAGATCGTCGAGCGGGAAAACGTCAGGGACTATGTCCTCAAGATCATGGACCAATGCGGTCTGAGAGACTACTATTACGAGCGTTACCCGCATGAGTTCTCGGGCGGACAGCGCCAGCGTATCTGTATCGCGCGTGCGCTCTCGGTCAACCCGAAGCTGGTCGTCTGCGACGAGCCTGTCTCCGCACTCGACGTGTCCATTCAGGCGCAGATCATCAACCTCTTGAAGGAACTGCAGGAGAAGAACGGCTATACTTATCTGTTCATTTCGCATGACCTGTCGGTCGTCAAGCACATTTCCGACCGCATCGGCGTCATGTACCTCGGCTCGATGGTGGAGTTCGGCGACAAGAAGAGCATCTTCTCGAATCCCTTGCACCCCTACACGCAGGCACTGTTCTCTGCGGTGCCCAACCCCAACCCCGACGTCAAGATGAACAGAATCGTTCTGAAGGGAGATATTCCCTCTCCCGCGAATCCTCCGTCGGGCTGCCGGTTCCACACCCGCTGCCCCAAGGCAATGGAGATCTGCAGCCATATTACGCCGGTGTATAAGGAATACGAGCCCGGTCACTTTGCAGCTTGCCACTGCTATCCTCAGGAGGATTGATGGGAAAAGAGAAGGAAGAAAAGCAGGATCAACCGACCTCGGAAGAGGAAGACGGAAAGAAAAAGAAGGAAAAGAAAGTAAAGGTGATTTACTACGACGACGGGTCCACGATCGCGGACATGAGCGGGACCTATGGAAACAAGAAACCGCCGTCCCAGCGTCAGAAATCCACCTTTAAAGAAAAAATGCAGACTTATTTCGCCGTCATGAAGAAGATGGTCCTTCCCCTGATCTGTACTCTGCTTGCATTCTCGCTCGTCTATCTTTTCTTGCTCATCGTGAGCGGCAACCTATCGTAATCTATCAATCAAACAGAAAAAGAGCCGTTTTTACAAACTGTAAATCGGCTCTTTTTCGTTGAGAAGAGAGAAAAATTATCTTATTTCGAAATCTTTCGAAATAAAAACAACGTGCGCCGCCCATTTGGCGGCGCACCTGTTAAAGAAAGCGGCTTAATAGCCGCTTTCGAAAGATCCCTATGATTTTAAAGCTTTTCCGGGACGGGTTTACCGGCGGGCAGCTTTTCTGCCGTTGGGGCGGCGTTGCCTCGGCGGTCCTTGCCGTAGAAGAAGAGGGCGACCGTCCCGGGCCCGACGTGGGAGCCCGTGCAAAGGTCATAGTACTCGATGATGATGTCGCGCACGCCGATCTCGCGGATGAGGTCGGCAAGATGGTTTGCGTCCTCCTCGCAGTCGCAGTGGCAGATCGCGACGGTCTGGTTCTGAGGGTCGACCGCACGCTCTCTGTAAGCCTGTGCAAGCGCTGCAAGCGCCTTCTTGCGCCCGTGCTCCTTGCTGAAGAAGACAAGCTTCGCATTCGCGCTGCCGTCGGCACGAATGATGGGCTTGATATTGAGAAGGGTACCTGCGATGGCGAGCGTCGTCGAAATTCTGCCCGTCTTCTTTAAGTACTTGAGGTCGCCGACCGTCACATAGCTGTTCAATTTGTAGGCGTTTTCGATGACCCAATTTGCAGCCGATTCCGCGCTCTCACCGAGATCTCTCAGGTCCGCTGCCTTCAGGGCGAGCATTCCCTCACCCATGGACGCATTCGCGCTGTCGAGCACATACACTTTGCGTCCCGGGAAGTCCTCCTCGAGCATCCTTTTGGCTTCCTGCGCCTGTTTGTTCGTGGCGCTGATGCCCGAAGAAATGGTGAAGAGAAGGGCGTCTTTTCCCTCTTTCAGAGAGGGAGCAACGGCGTCGTAGAAGGTGTGCGCGTTGATGAGAGAGGTCTGAATTTCAGCGCCCGCACGCATCTTTTCATAGAAGTCCTTCGCGATCTTTTCGAAGTCCTCGTCATAGCAGCACTGCTCCACGCCGTTGACGCGAAAGTAGTAGGGGATCACGTGAATATTTTTCTTTTGGTGCAAGTCTCTCGGAATGTTAGCACCCGAATCAACATAGATGTCAAAGCCGTTCATGATTACCTCACTTTTTGTTTGAGCTTCCGGCGGCTCCCGCCGCCATCACTTACATTCTTATTTTACCAAATTGACCGCCCAAATACAACCGAAACCGACGAGTTTGCGCTCTCCTCTTTTTTGAAGCGCTCTACCGCGTTTTTTAGGCGACTCTACCGCAAAAAATGAGACTCTACTGTGAGTAGAGTTTACTTTTTTCTATTATTTTTGACAAAATTCTCATTTTTTCGAGAAGTCTTCGCGGTGTTGCAATTTTGCGGGCGCATTCATTTGACATAATACATGATTTTTGGTATACTTTTATAAGCAACCAAAGAGGGATCATCATGGAGAATTTTGAAGATATCTTGCAAATTTTGACGGAAGAACTCGTGCCCGCCATGGGCTGTACGGAGCCGATCTCCCTTGCCTATGCGTCCGCGCTCGCGCAAAAGACGCTTGGGCAGAAGCCCGTCCGTGCGACGGTCACCGTCAGCGGAAACATACTGAAAAACGTCAAGAGCGTCGTCGTCCCGAACACGGGCGGAATGCGCGGGATCCCCGTCGCCGTCGCGGCGGGCGCCATCTCCGGGAGGCCCGAGGAGAAGCTCGAGGTCCTCTCCCGTATCGGGAAAAAGGACCAAAAGAGCATCTTGGACTTTCTCGAAAAAGTTCCCATCGAGATCGAAAAGGCGAACGCAGGCTGCATTTTCGACATCGGCGTCCGCTTCTTCTCGAAGGATGGGAAGACGGCTTACGTCCGCATCGTCGGGGAGCATACCAACGTCGTGCGCATCGAACGGGACGGAGAGGTCCTTCTCGATTCTCCCGCGGTGGAGAAAGTCTCTCTGAACAGAAAGAGTTTCGATATTGCAGACGCCTATGAGTTTGCGCAGAAAGTTCCCCTCGAGCGCATCGAGCCGCTCGTCGGACGTCAGATCGAATGGAATACTTCCATCGGGAAGGAAGGCTTGAAAAAGGCATATGGGGCGCAGATCGGAAGAATTTTGCTGCGTTCCTACGGCAGGAGCGTCGCAGTCCGCGCTAAGGCGTTGGCTGCCGCCGGTTCCGACGCGCGGATGAACGGCTGCTGCAAGCCCGTGGTCATTGTCTCGGGCAGCGGCAACCAGGGAATGACCGCCTGTCTGCCCGTCGTGGTCTATGCGGAACATCTGAAAGTTCCGAGAGAGACTTTGCTTCGCGCGGTGACCTTCTCCGACCTTGTCACGATCCGCTTAAAGTCGGGGATCGGAAGATTGTCCGCCTATTGCGGCGCGGTCAGTGCGGGCGTCGGCGCGGGCGCAGGCATCTGCTTTCTGCATGGGGGAAATTTCCAAACGATCTCGAAGACGATCTGCAATGCGCTTGCGATCGCCTCGGGGATCGTCTGCGACGGAGCAAAGTCGAGCTGCGCCGCAAAGATCGCATCCGCCGTTGAGGCGGGATTGCTCGGGTTCCAGATGGCGAGGTGCGGGAGCCGCTTCGAGGGGGGAGACGGCATTGTCGCCGAGGACCTCGAGGGCACGATCGACAATATCGCCCGCCTTGCCCGCGTCGGAATGCGGGGGACGGACGAGGAGATCATCTCCATCATGATCGGGGATCATAAATGAAAAAGCTGAAAACAAGATCGACGGCGCGGGACATCGCATATATTGCCCTGTCCGTCTCGCTCATCACCGTCTGCGCCTGGATCACCATTCCCATCGGGGCGGTGCCCTTCACCCTTCAGACGCTTGCAGTCGCGCTCGTCGGCGCGGTGTTGGGCTGGAAGAGGGGATGTGCCGCGGTCTTCGTCTATATCTTTATGGGACTTGTGGGGATCCCCGTCTTTTCGGGCTTCGGCGCGACGGCGAAGCTGTTCGGCGCGACGGGCGGATACATCTTCGGATTTTTGTTCCTTGCGCTGCTCCCCGCGCTCGTAAAACTTTTGCCCGTCAAGAGGACGGGCGCACGCACCGCCCTCTTTCTCGCCGCCATGATCGTGGGGGACGCGATCTGCTACTTCTTCGGCACCGTCTGGTTTATGGTTGTCTATGAATGTACGCTCTCCTACGCGCTCACGATGTGCGTGATCCCCTTTCTTCTGCCCGATCTTCTCAAGTTCGTCGCCGCCGCAGCTCTCGCGGGACGGCTCGAAAAAATCGTCGGATAAACATCATAAAAAAAGAGAGTCGGTCCCAAGGGGCCGACTTTTTGCAGAAGTCAACTTTTTTTCTCTTTTCTCATCCGATTGCAGTATCTGACAACGGCAGCTTTTTCGGTCGCGTAATAATCAATACAAAAGAAAGTAATGTGCAATACAACGATCATAAGGCTGATAAAGAAATATTCATGTCGGTAAGTCAAACCTTCCGGGCTGATCGAGATCCAAACGTTGAACGCAGATTGCACAATCGCCGCCGCGATAAAGAAACAGTGAACGGCAAGTTCTATCCAAAAATAGGCGGTGATCTTCAAATTCGGCTCGGCTCTGTATGCCCGATATCTGTTTTTGTAGGACAAGCAAAACAGATAGAAAAACGCGGCTTCGAAGATATAATTGACAAACAGCAAGTGGGGCGTAAAGCCGATCAATAAGATCGCGCCGATCAAAGTTCCCGCCGCCATATAGGGGCCCCCGATCCA
>CANQBW010000009.1 GCA_947589565.1 uncultured Clostridia bacterium
AGCGGGTGATGGGAATCGGACCCACGCGGCCAGCTTGGAAGGCTGGAATTCTACCATTGAACTACACCCGCATCAATCAACGCTTGTCTATTTTATCAAACTTTAAAGCCCTTGTCAATTATTTTTACCCGTTTTTTTGACTTTTTTTCTCGAAATTTTTTCCTTGACCGAGCGGACATCGCCCCCTGCTTTCAATCTGAAAATCCCCTCCCCGTCGGATTTATTCGCTGAGAAGATGCGCCCAAATCAAAAGAAAATTTTAATCGTATGTCAGACATAGTACTATGCAAAACGGCAAAAAACAAAAAATCAAGTTAGAATTTTGTCGTTTATTCCCTGAAAACGTGAAAAGTTCTGCAATCTTCGACGCGGAAACAGCCCAAGACCCCGCTCATCCAGGTCCCTGTGTCGAGATGAATTTTATAGTAATCGGAAACGCAGTCCCCTCTCGCACCTTCCCGAAGATAACACTTGATTTTCGGCTCGAAGCCGAGATTGATCGTGGGCGTGTGTCCGAAAAAGACGCATTTCCCCTCTTTGGGGAGAATATTCGGCTCCTTGAAGGTGCGGTCGTAGACAAGCTGCTCGGGGGTCGCATTTTCAAGCGGGAGAATATGCCCCTCTCTGTCGAGCGGCGCCCCCGCATGGACGCAGAGAAAATCTTCCGTCTCGTAATAATACGGGAGCGACTCCATGCGGTCGACCGTCTCCCAGTCGAGAAGTTCCCCGTCGTCCGGAAAATACGCCTTTAATTTTTGCAGCACGAGCTCGTAGTCCCGTGCGTCCCGCATGAGCCCCCAATAATATTTGAGAAAATCATACTCATGATTTCCCGCAAGCAGCACGGCATTCTTCATGGAGAAGAGCAGTTTCAAAAGCCGAACGGAATGCCTTCCCTTTTCGATCATATCCCCGCAGGATATGAGTATGTCCCCGTCGGAAAATCCGATTTTTTCCATAAGCTCACAAAAGAGCTCATACTCGCCGTGAACGTCGGAGAGAATGTATGTCATTGGTATCTCCTTTAAACCCCCATAAAGTATTAACTAAAATTTTGCAGGCTTAAATCCGCAGGGGGTTCCCTTTATGATTTTAGACATAGGGACAAGGGCGAGATGTTTACTCGTCCCTTTCACCGATTAAGGGCGAGATCCATTCGACTGCGCGGCTTACGCCGCTCCGCTCAGGATGACAGGAAAGGGGCTCGTGCGCCGCGCTTGGATAACAATAGAATTGCGCGTCGTCGATTTCGCTATCACTCAGGATGACAGGTTTTTTTCCTTCATTGGATCAAATCGGCTTGGAGGAGTTCTTTGAAGACGACTTTTTCGATGGGCTCGTCGGTGTCGAAGGTGAGGAAGTCCGCGCCGCGGGAGGCGCAGAATGCCCTGATGGAGTCGATGAGCTCGCCCACGATCTCGCTGTATTCCTCGAGCATGGAGCGGGAAATTTTGATCCGGACGTTGCGGAAGTCCTCCGCCGTGGGCGACTCGGCGTCGATCAAAGTAAATCTTCCCGAGTAGAGCGGGTCGCGCTCCTCTTTGGTGAGCACTTGCATCAAGAGGACCTGTCTGCGCTTATACAAAAGGTAATTGATCCCCGGTTTCCAATCGTTGTCCGATAAAAAGTCGGAAATGACGATGGAGAGCCCGTCGTTTGTGCCCGTATTCGGGACTTTCGGCATGGAATTGGCGAAGTCTGCCTCCCCTTCGAACTTGACCTTTTCGAGTGCGCCGATCGCGGAGAAGAACTTGTTCTTTCCGACGATGATCCCGAAGGGATCCTCCGCAGAAGAGTTCCGGAGGAGATGGAAGGAGACCTTATCCATGTTTCTCACCGCCAAAAATCCGAGCGCAGCCGCAAGGCTCAAAGCGTATCTCGCCTTTTCGGGGTAGATCCCCATAGAGGCGGAGCAGTCGAGATAGATCTGCACATGCATCTGCCGCTCGTCCGTATACAATTTCAGAAAATACTTTTCGAGACGGGCGTAGAGGTTCCAATCGATCCTTCGGATGTCGTCGCCGAGTTCGTAGTTTCGAAAATCCGCAAACTCCATGGTCTGTCCGTACTTTTTGATGAGATGCTTGCCGCCGAAAAAGCCTGTAAGGTTCGCCTGCAGATGCAGCGCGAGCGTCTCGAGACGGCTGAAAAATTCATCGGTCAAAAACTGTTCGCTCATTTTATTCTACCTTCCTTATCAAGTTCCATGCTGAAACTGGGCTTTGCGCTGTCTGCGCGTTTTGATGATCTCATGGATCCATTTGAATTTAAACTTTCTGACTGCAATGTCGAGCATGAGCAGGATCAACGCCAGAATACAGAACAGAAGTCGCGGATCGTAAGTGATATGCACGTCCGCAAAGTAGCTCAAGAGGCTCTCCGCGTCATAGACGAGCTTTTCCGAGGGGTCTGCTCCCTCCTCGATCTCCCGCGTGGACATCGCGATAAGAAGCTCCCTGCCGCTCTCGAAGGAATCCGCTCCCGCGTCAAATTCCTTGGAATAGGAGAAAGCGCGGTAGGCGGTGAGCATTCCGCTGAGCTGAGAATCGGGAATGTCGGCGGCGCTTCGAATGCCGCTTGCATTCAGATCGAAGTTCTTCGGGACATTGGCGATCGAAACTTCGTAAATTCCCGCCTTTTTATTTTCAAAGGTGAACCTGTTTCCGCTCACGGAATACTCGCTCAGGTCGAACTTTTCCCACTCGCTCGTCTCGGGTCCCTTGACGAAGGCGACGAGCTTTCTGTCCGTCTCCTCGTGTCCGTTGAAGCCGTAAATGCTGACCTGGGTGCGATAATTGTCCTCGATGAGGAGAGCGCTGAACGCGTCGTTCCCCCTCACGATGACTTTGGAGACGATGTTCGAGACGGCGTTGTGCAAAATTTTGGATCCCGTTTCGCTGCTCAAGAATGCGTCCGACCAATACCCCTCGAGGTCGCACAAAAAGCTCCCCACCTTTCCCGCACCATACTCCCACTGGGCATACAGCGGCACATATTTTGCCATGAGAGAGACCTGCACATCGCCGAAGCTCTTTGCGATCGAGGTAAAGTATCCGCCCATCGTAATTTGATCGAGGCTCGACTGATTGATCCCCGAAACGACCGCGGTATGCGACGAAATCTGCGGCTGATATTCTTCGGCGGCAGCTCCCGAAATTCCCTCCGAGAAGCCGAGTTCCTCCTTCATGATCTCGGAGAGTTGGGACATGGAGATCGCTCCCTCGCCGACGGTCGAGTAGGCGTGCCCGCCCGCGTTCGTCGCCATGAGCTCCAATTCGGAATCCTTGATATTCCTGCCGATGGAGATGACCGTGATCGTGATGCCGTACGTTTCAAAATAGCGCTGCATCTTGGAATTATATTCTTTGAAACTGTCGGACGGCTGTCCGTCCGAGAGGAGCAGAATGTGCTTGCGCTGTGCATTCTGAAGGGTGCAGAGGGTGGTTCCCGCCATGTCGATCGCGGGCGCGTAGCTCGTTCCGCCGCCCCCGCCCGCCGCGACCCGGCGAATAGTATTGATGATGCGCTGTTTTTGGGTCATCGGCGTCATCGAAAGTCCGATCTGATAGTTGTCCTCCAAAGTCAGAACGCCAACTTGGTCTCGCGAAGAGAGCGCGTCGAGCGCACTGATCGCGCCCGTGACCGCATAGTCGAGGGCAGACCCGCTGCCGACGTCCATATCCATCGAACTCGAGCGGTCGATGACGATCGCGAGCGCTACGGGCGGCGTGTAATCGGCGATCTCCACGGGGAGCATCTCCTGAAAAGCAGTTCCCGCCATGTCCTCTTGGGAATAGGCGTGCGGTTTTGGAACTTTTTTGCCGCCGACGTCCTCCATGACGATTTGATTGTTTGCGTCCCGTTCGAAGCCGCCGACCGTGAAGAGTCCCCCGCCATACGTCTTTACAAAGGTATCCAAAAGTCCCACAAACTCGTTCGACATGTCCTCATTGGCGATGTTGACCAAGATCACCTCGTCGTAGCGGGTGAGCGTCTCGATGTTTTGGGGGATTTCGTTCTGGTTTCCGATGTTTGCGACCTTGATCGTCACATACTTCGCATCCATGGTGGAGCGCAGACTCTGAAGGAGCTTTTCGGACTCCCCTTGATATTTTTCGATGATCAGAATGGAGATGTTCTCCTCGATGTCGAAACTGAGGTAGCTTATGTTGTTCTGAATGAGGGAATCCCCCTCGCTCGTGATGGTAAATTTTAGTTCATGGTGTCCCGGCGTCTCGAAGGAATAGGGAAAGGCGATCTCCTGCGGTCCCAACACGAGGCCGACGTTCTCCTTGGTGAGAACATTCTCCCCGTCCTCCCCTCTGTCCGTAAACTCGACGTTGACCTTTCCCTCATAGGAACTCCGTAAAGAGAGCGTAAATTCGACGGTTTCGCCGACGGAGTAGCTCCTCTTGGGATAGTCCGCGCCCGTGACCCAGACGTCGTCCGTGAAGAGAGCGGGATAGAAGGTCGTGTCGACCTGCACGCCGTCCATCGTGATGCGCCTTAAGATATTCAGGGCGTTTCGGTCCGTCTCGAGCCCGTCGCTGATGAGTAGAATTTTTGCGGTCTCGGGATAGTGAATGATGGCCTCTTCCCCGTTCCCGCTCATGTCGTTTGCGGGATCCCAGACATAGGTGAGCGCACTCGCGATGTCAGTCGCCGTGATGTCCGGACTCTCGGAAGAGATGAACCTGTTATATGCCCTCTCGGGACTGTGTTTGCCCATCGGAAGGACCAATTTTTGGTCGTATCCGAAGGTCACAATGGAGACATTGCTCCGGTTGTCGTTCTCCTTGAGGACTTCATGCACGAAATCATTGACGCGGTCCTTATAGTTTGTGCTGCTGTAGGACGCGTCCACGAGAATGACGAGCTCGTTCTCGACGTTGGGATATTCGTAGGTGAAATAAATTCCCGACATGATGAGAACACAAAGCGTTGACACCATGCAGTGCAGAATGAGGGAAATGATTCGGTTGCGCGAGCGGCGGAACCGCTTCTTTGCGCTGAAATAGACGCCGAAAATGATCCCGAGAAGCGGAATGATCAAAAGCAGCAGCCAAGGGCTCACGGAAAAATTGATTTTAAAGTCTGTCATACCGTCTCCCCCTCAACAGATGTCCTTGAATTGCAGGCACCACTCGACGGTCACCAAAACCGTGAGGACAATTGCGAAGTAGAGGAAGAGGTCGGTCCCGAGTTCCTCCCAGACTTCGACGTTGTTCAATTTGATGTCCATTGCGGTCACGCGGAAGAGCCCGCTCTCGCTCGACGGAATGTGCACGAACGCCTTCCTGACTTCCGACTCTTTTTCGAACGAGTAGTTCGTCGTAAAGGTATAGGTCCCGAGGAGAGAAAGTTCCTCTTCCGCGGGAAATTCGGTGATTTCCCTCTCCTTCCCCGAGGGGTCCGTCACGGTGATCGAGGAGCCCTTGCAGCCCAAGTTGACCTTTCCGTCCGCCTCGAGAAGATACTCGTCGAGGGTGAGGGGCATGTAGGTCTGAATGAGGTTGAAGACAAAGGTCGTCATCGCCGCCGTGCTCGGAAAATTCGAAAGATTCATGGAGAAGGGCATGACGACGATCCGCTCCTCCTCCGTATTCTTGACGAGCATCACGGGGTCCCCGTTGCAGAACAGAATGGGCTCGTACTCCTCGTCGTAGGAGAGAATTTTTCGATAGGAAGTGACCCCGATCTCGGAAGGCTGCATGTATTGAAGCAGAGAATGGGAAACTCCCTCAAAGTATGTAAGTTTTCCGAGGCTGACATTTTCCCCGAGCGTAATGCCGTAAGATGTAAGATCGTCGGGATCGCTCAGAATGAGCACGCCGTCCTTCGGACAGTCCCCTGCCTTGATGTCGCTCGGCAGCGTGTGCTCGAAGATGTAGAAATCGTAACCGGTCTTCTTGATCTCGGAGAGAGAATAGGCCTGCTCGTAATTGATCTCGCGCGTCTTGTTCAAAGGGTCGCGCAAATAGAGAAAGCCGAGGTAATAGAAGATGTTCGGCTTGGAACTATAGTACTGCACGTTGACCTCGTCCCGCTTTCCGCCGTAGACCATCATTTCATCGTCCTCGGCGATGGAGTCATGCAAATCGGAAAAGCTGAGTTTTACCTCGTCATAGGAGGAAAAATACCACTCCTCGTTGCCGCCGATCTCCTTGTCCGTGGCGCGGAGCTTGATGACCTGCGTGTCCGAGTAGTCGAAACTGTCCGAATTGACGTCGAAGGTGACGGGAATTTTGAACTGCGGAAGATTGAGAACACTGTCTCCATTGTCCGCACCCTTGATCTCCATGACAAGCTCCCGCTGCTCGGAGACCCGCCCGAATGCGCCGACTTCCACGTTGAATACGTACTCATTCTCCTCAATAGAGACCGTGCAGCCGAGAATGCCGATATTCCACTCATTTTCGATATTGGCAAGGTTGCGCATGGTGACCGCCGAGCCGAGGTTGCCGAAGTCTGTCCCCGAATACACGATGATCTTTGCCGCGGGATTCGAGGAGAGCCGCTCCTGCGCCATGTCGAGGGCGCCCTGCATGTCCCCCACGCCATAAGTACAGCTGACGGTATCGAGCGCATCGACGATGTCGCTGTACTCCCGCTTGGTCGCGTCGCTGATCGCGTACTGCGCGTCCTTGCCCGCGACGATGATGGACAGCGTGCCGTCGTCGTCCATGAGCCACTCGTCGATGTGCAGTCTGATCTCCCGCACCGCCCGCTCGAAGCGGGTCTCCGCCTTGTCGCTGTTCGTAAATTTTGCCCGCATACTCGCGGAGGCGTCGAGAATGACGATCTTTTCGGACTCGTCCACGACAAAGTCCTCCGAAAAATATTTCGGATCGGACATGATGAGCGCGATCGCCGTGATCGCGAGCGCCTGGCAGAGAAAGACGAGAATGCTCTTGATGGGCTGGACGGGAATCTTCTTCCGATGTCTCTTTAAAAGAGTGCGCCAGATGACGGTACTCGACAGAAACTTCTGCTGAAACCGCGGCTTGATGATATAGATGATGACGAGCGCAAGAATTGCCGACAGTCCCAATAGCCCGAGCGGCAATAACCATTTGATCATAAAAACCTCATTTCTTTCGAAGGAAATCTTTTCTGCGAAAATATTTCCTTCGAGGAAACTAACTATTTTGCCTTGAATTGTTTGTCGTCGCGGTCGCTATCACGACAGTAAGCCGGCAAGCCGGCAAATTGTGTCGTGCAGCGCAGGAAACCCTGCTCGCACCGTGGGATTTTAAAAACGTCCCGTCGCTTGCTTGGGGAATCCATACGCGCCTCACGAGCCATAGGTGAGTAAAAATCTCGCCCTTTGTTCCAAATGAAAGGCGCGTTGGGAAATCGCATTTTCCATAAGCGCACCCTGTTTGCGAGCCACCGCACGCTTCTTGTCGTTTGAAACGATCGAGACGACCATGATGTGGGAACTCGAGAGTCAATTTCCTCGTCGAGAAAGATCGCGTAGCGAGCTTTTCGACGAAACAATTTAAGGTTTCATTCCGTCAAAATACCCGCTAAGTGCGTCCTTGAGTTCGGGAGGAAGTTCGTCGTTGTCCTCCGCCTTTTGCTTCTCTTTTTCATAGTCGACGGCGTCCTTGTAGTCGGTCTTTCCGTCGACGACGCTGTTGTCGTCCCTGGGTCCGCCGGAGCCTGCGCCGTCGCCCTGGCCCTCGCTCGAGTCGCCCTTTCCGCCGTTTCCGCCGTCGCCCTGACCGCCCTCTTGGCCCTCGCTCGGCTTGCTGCCGCCTTCGCCCTGGCTGTCGCCCGCGCCGTCGTTTCCTTCGCCGTCCTTTCCGCCTTCTCCGTCGCCGCCTTCCTGACCCTCTTGGCCCTCCTGACCTTCCTGTCCCTCCTGGCCGCCTTGTCCCTCTTGACCTTCCTGTCCTTCCTGACCTTCTCCCTCGCTGCCCTCGCCGGGCTCTTCTCCCTCACCGGGCTGTTTTTCGCCTTCCCCCTCACCGGGCTCTCCTTCCTGACCTTCACCGCCCTGTCCCTCTCCCGAGCCGGAGCCCGTCGAAGGCTTTGCAAAGACCGCAGAAACCGTCATGTCCTCCATGACGCTCCAATCCCAGCGCTCCTTTGTCATGATGCCGTCGCTCCACTGCAAAAAGGTATATCCCTCCGCGGCTTCCGCCGCGACGGGCGACGCGTCCTTTCCCTTGAGAATTTTCTGATAGGTCTCCCCCGTCACCGTGCCGCCCTCGCCCGCAAGATAGGAAATTTCCACATAGACGATCTCCTCGGGCTTCTCCGAGGTCTCCCCGCCGGGGCCCACGGGAGTTTCCGTTTCGTCCGGGACGAAAGTCTTTGCCGCCGAGACGGAGGACACCGCCGTCATGGAGATCCCCATCGCGCCGACAAGCACAAACGCCGCGACAAAGAGCGTCGGGATCGCAAAGTGAAACCGAGCGGGGCTGACCTGCCCGAGCTTGTTTTTTGCGTCCTCGCGCTGCAATGCGGCGATGTTCGAAGAGTCCTCTCCCATCTCAAGCATCGTGATGACGCGCTCTTCAAGCCCGAGCGCGTCCGCCATGCGGGCGACCGACTTCGTCGTGGGTCTGAAACGGAGAAAATAAAGGAGAACTCCCGCAACTACTCCGCAAAAGAGCCCCGCGCCGATGGAGACAAGGAGCACCGTCAGGACGCTGCAATCTGAAAATAACAGAAGGAACGCCGCGAGAAAGTCGGCGGCAAACCCCGAAAGAGCGCCGTAAAACACCGATTTTCCGACTGCGATCTTCTTTGCCTTTTTTCGGTATTCTTCCAACAATTTTTCAATGTCCATCTTCCTCACTCCCCCTTATAATCGTATTCGACCGTGCTCGGTCCGCGGAAACACCAATTTCCGAGCTTCGTCACGCTCTTCCACTCGGACTCGCTGCCTCGGTAGTACACTTTGAGGTTGTGGCTGTTGTTGCCGAGCGCATAGCCCGCGATCATCTTGATCCCCCTTCCGAACACGAATTTTTCAAGCCCCTGGCAGAACATGAACGCCTCTTCCTCGACGGTCTCCACGCTGTCGGGAAGGGAGACGCTTTGAATGCCGTAGCAATAGTAGAAGGCATAGGAGCCGATGGTCTTGAGTCCCTCGCCAAATTCCACCTCTTTTAAAAACCTGCAATTGCTGAAGGCGTACTTCCCGATGGACTGCACGGAGGAGGAGAGCACGACCTTCTGAATGGAATTGCACTCCTCGAAGGCATAGGCAGACACCCTCTCTGCGTCGATCTTGAGCTCCGTGATGAGCCGATCTTTCTCATAGAGCTCCTGCGAGCGGCGGACGGGGTTGGAGGCGTCGTCCGGGAAATCCATTTCGCTCCAAAGATTGACGTCTGCGATCGAGACCTTCCAAATTTCACAGGCGTTGAACGCCTCCTTCCCAAGTGTCGTCAATGTGGACGGGAGGGAGAGATATATGAGCTTGCGGCAGCCGTAAAATGCCATTTTTTCGATGGTCTTGACGCCCTCGGGAATGATCATCTCCTCCAAGGCGGCGCACTTATAAAAGGTCTCGTAGCTGATATTTTCGAGGGTCTTCGGCATCTTGACCGACTTGAGCGAGGAACAATTGCTGAACGCCTGCATGTCGATCAAGGTGACATTCTCGGGAATTTCGATTTCAACGAGTGCCGTGCACCCCGAAAAGGCGCCGAGGCAGATCGTTTCAAGCTTTTGGGGGAGCGTGATATTGACAAGTTCCGTACAATTTTCAAAACCGAACTCGTCGATCTCGAGCACAGGTTTTTGTTTATAGTCGTCCGGAATCGAAATTTTCCCCTTGACGGGGTCCTCCCCCTTCCCGACCGAATAGCCGACGAGGTTTCCGCTGTCGAAAAGTTCCGTATAGAGGAGCCCATCAAAGCTTTCCGCCTGCCCGTGCGTATACTTTCCGAACTGCTCGCCAGGGTCGTCGGGAATATCGGGAGTATCGGGCGTATCCGGATTATCGGGAACATCGGGCGTGTCGGGTGTGTCGGGATCGTCGGGAGTATCGGGATCATCGGGTGTATCGGGAACGTCGGGTGTATCGGGATTGTCGGGATCGTCGGGAACGTCGGGCGTATCGGGATCATCGGTTGGACGATCGTCGGGACCGACGGGGTGTTCGGGGTCGTTCTTGTTGTAGCCGCAGAGGGTGCAGATGCCGTCGACATAATTGTGTTTTGCCTTCAAGTCGATGTCGATGTCGCCGCAGGTCGCAACGCGCCAATGATATTCCGAATCATATTTCCAGCCGTCCGCATAGGAATGCTCATGCTTGCCGCATGAGGCAGCAAACAGCGCAAATGTCGCACAAAGTACGATAAGAATGAGATTCCGTGCCCTTTTCACCATATGACCTCCCGTAAGGCCCATGTCCGAAACCATTATAACATGATTCCGCATTCAAGTCAACAGCGGCACAAAAAATAAAGAAATAAAGATTTTGAAGAAGTCACTCTGAAAAAACAATTTTTTTAAATCCGTACTCGGTCATTCTGTTCTCCAAACGAAATCGACGACGCGCCTTCAACTGTGCCCGGAATGACAGGAAAAAATTTTTCTCAACTGTTTTGGGCGGCTTGGAGAGCGTAGAGCCGCGCATAGTAGCCGTTCTTTTGAATGAGCTTTTCGTGCGGGCCGCTCTCCACGATCTCGCCGTGCTGCATAACGATGATGTTGTCCGCGCTTCTCACGGTCGAGAGCCTGTGTGCGCAGACGAGCATCGTCCCGATGTTGCGCATCTTTTGAAGGCTCTCGTTGATGAGCGCCTCCGTCTCGGTGTCGATGTTGGCGGTAGCTTCGTCGAGAATGAGAATCTGCGGTTTATGCAGCACCGTCCTTGCAAAGGACAAGAGTTGCCGCTGTCCCTGGGAGAGATTTTCCCCGCGCTCCAAGAGCTCGGAATCGACCCCATTCGGAAGTTTTGCAAGAAAACTGTCCGCATTGACGTAGCGGCAGGCCTCCTCGATCTCTTGATCTGTAAAGGCGGGGTCCTCCAGGGTGAGGTTGCTTTTGACGGTCCCGCTGAAGAGAAAGACGTCCTGCAGCATCTGCCCCACCGCGCGGCGGAGAGAGTTGATCTTGATACTGCGAATGTCCCTGCCGTCGATCAAAATCTGTCCCTTCTGAATGTCGTAATTGCGGACGATGAGCGAGAGGATCGTGCTCTTTCCCGCGCCCGTCGCACCCACAAAGGCGCACGTCTGCCCGGGTTCCACGCGGAAAGAGACTCCCTTTAAAATCCAATCGTCCTCTTCATAGGCGAACCAAACGTCCTTAAATTCGATCTCCCCGCGGAAATTTTCGATCTCCTCCGCACCCGGAAGATCGCGCACTTCCGTCTCGATATCGAGCAGCCGATAGATCTTTTCGGAGGCTGTGAGCGCCTTCTGAAGTCCGTTGAGCTGATCGGCAAGATTCTGCACGGGGTTGAAAAATCTCGACACATATAGATAAAATGCGACGATCATGTCGGGGGAAAGTCCGAATTGGACCCCAAACCAGAAGGTCACCGCGGTTGCGAGCACCGAGATGAGGGTGATGAGCGGACGGTAAATTCCGAAGGCGATGACCACCTTGTATCTCGCCTTGCGAAGGTTCTCGTTTTTGAGAATAAACTCGAGCTCCTTGTAGTCCTGTCGGTTGAAGATGTGAATGAGCTTCATGCCCGAAAGGTTCTCGTTGAGGTAGGTATTCAGTTCTGAGATGTACTGCCGCTCCTTGCGGAAGAGCGCGCCGATGAGCTTTCCGAAACAGAAGGAAATGAGTCCCACCACGACGATAAAGCCGAGCATGACGAGGGCGAGCTGCGGGCTCAGATAGAGCATCATCGCATACACGCCGAAAAGGGTGAGCACGTTTCTGAAAATATTGACGAGGACGTTTGTAAACAGATCGGAGACGGACGCCGTATAGGACGCAACGCGGGTGACAAGAGAGCCGACGGGCATCTTGTCGAGCTGCCGCTGCGAGAGGGATTGAATGTGCCAATAGGTCTCCATACGGATCCTTGCGACGATGCTCTGCCCCGATTTTTGCAGCAGCATGGAGAGGGCGTACAAAATCACCTGGTTGAACGCGCCCAAGGCGATGTAGCCGATCGCAAATCCGAGAATGACCTTGAGGGCTATGGAATCCGACTGCAGGTTCTTTGTCACCGCGCTCACGAACATGGGGAGCGCGATGTCGAACGCAACGTTCACGAGGACGAGAAAGAGCGCAAGGATAAGGCGGGGAAGTTGGGGCTTGAAGTAGCCGAAAGTGCGCTTGATCGTCTTTCTCAGGGGCATGGGCTTGTCGTCATAGAGCAAATTATCCATGATTCCCCCCTTCGACCTCTTCCCTGAGCGTCTGGAGACGCACCATTCTCCGATAGGTGGGAGAGATCTTCAAAAGTTCCTCGGGGGAGGCAAATGCTTCGACGCCCCCATCGTTTAAGACGATAATCTTGTCGAACTTCGACACTGTGCTCACGCGGGAGGCGACGGCGATCGTCGTCTTCCCCTTTCTCTCCCGCGCGATGTTGGAGAGAATGATCTCCTCCGTCTTGCTGTCCACGGCGGAGACGCTGTCGTCGAGAATGAGAATGGGCGCGTCCGTCAAAAAGGCGCGGGCGATGGCGACCCGCTGTTTCTGTCCGCCCGAAAGAGTGACTCCGCGCTCCCCGCAGACGGTGTCAAAGCCTTCGGGGAATCCCTCAATGTCCTCGGTCAAGCACGCGAAGTCTGCGGCGCGGCAAACGTCCTCCATATTGCAATCGTCCTTGGAAAATCCGATGTTTCCCTTTAAGGTGTCGCTGAACAAAAATCCGTCTTGCGGCGCACAGGCGACCGCGCTTCGCACGCTGTCCGTGTTACATTCCGTGATATCCTTCCCGTCGATAAAGACTTTCCCCTGCTCCAGGGGATACAATTTGAGAAGACTGCTCACGAGCGTCGTCTTTCCGCTGCCGACCTTGCCCACGACGCCGACCGTCTCCCCCGCCGCGATTTCGAGCGTGATATTGGAAAGGGCGGGCTTTTCGCTGTTCGGATAGGTAAAGGAGAAGTTCTCAAATCGGACCCCGCCCTTCACATCCGTCAATTTTTCATCGGGAGAGGTCGTCTCCTCCGCGTCCAAAAAGCGGGAGACGCGCTTTAAAGAAGCCTTTGCGCGGGAGCGCATGGAGACGATCTGTCCGAGCGCCATCATGGGCCAGATCATGGTGTCGAAATAGCCCAAAAAGGTGATGAGTTCGCCTGCCGAAAGGTCCACCGTGTGCGAGAAGAGGACGACGGGCGTCCCCACGACCGTGCAATAGACGAAATATCCCCCCACACCTAAGATAATTGCATTGATGAGCGCGATGATGAGGGAGATGATGCAGTCGAAGATGACCGTCATTCGCGCATAGGAGAGGTTAGTCTCCTTATTCTTGCGGATGATCTTTGCGCAGCCGTGCAGGCGGCGGGTTTGACAGACAAATGCCTTGATGACGCGGATCCCCGTAAAGCTCTCGCGGGAGTAGTCGTAGAGTTTGTCGAACTCCTCCTGCCGCTCGTTCCACTTCTTTGCCTGAAATTTTTCGACGAGTCCGCCCCACACGGCGATGAGAATGAGCGGAACGAACACGATGAGAGAGAGCGCGACGTCGAGACGGAGCATTTTGATGATGACGAGCACCGTCAGAAAGCCCGCGTCGAAGAGCATGATCGTGCCCCAGCCCAAAAATTCTTCAATGGTCTCGAGGTCGGTCGTGAACCATGCCATGACCGTGCCCACTTTGTTCGTGCCGTAGTAGGAGAGCGGAAGACGCTCGCTCTTTCGGAACATCTTCCTTCTCAAGCCCGCCTCCGTTCTCTGAGAGGCGGCAAAGATGGAGAGTCTCCAGGTAATTCTGCCCAAAAAGAGCACGAAGGCGACGAAGATCACCCCCGAGACGATCTCCCAAAGGGCAGAAGTGTCGACCTTTCCCCCGTCAAAGAGGTCGACGATCTGTCCGAGGTACTCGGGGATCAGCAGCTGAAACCAGTCGACGGCAATGAGACCTACGACTCCGATCAGATACAGCCAAAGATATTTGAGATAGAAGTTGTTGAGATGCCTTCCGAGCAGCATTTCATCCTCCCAAAAGAAAGAACGGTCTCTTGCACGGGACCGCAACGCAAGCAAAAAACGTTATTTTTTCATCAAATGAACGCCGCTGCTCCAAGCCGTGCCGACCTTTTTGCCGATCTCGTAGTAGTCGTTCCGCATCTGATCGAAGGCGAATGCGTTGAGTTTGGATGCGTCGATCTTTCCGTTTTCGTCCAAAATTTTCTCGCTTGCAAGCACATTTTCGATCTTTCCGAGAATGCGGAGCCCATAGGGCTGCGTCTGGAACTCGACGACCGAGCACTCGAGTGTCAGCGGATATTCCTTGATGACGGGCGCGTCCACCCGCAGACTTCTCTCCGCGTGGAGTCCCGTCCTCTCGAACTTATCGGGAAGTTTGTTGGACGAGGCGATCCCGAAGAAATCGGACTCCTCTAAAGTATCTGTCCCCGGAATTGCGAGCGTGAACGCCTTTTTCTTCTTGAGATTGGTGACCGTCTTGTGCTCCGCCTCGAGGTTGAGCGCGACCATATCCTCCGCGCAGATGCCACCCCACGCCATCATCATGACGTCGACGGAGCCGTCTTCATTGTATGTGCCGATCATATAGGTCGGCATGGGGAACAAAAAGGGCTTTGCCCCAAAACTTTTCATGTCAAAAACCTCCCCTTTTTTTACTTGCAGAAATCATATCACAAACGGCAATTTTTGTCAAGAGATTTCTTCCTTTGCGCCCGAATTTTCTGTAGCAAGCGGGCGGGAGAGGTCCTCGCGGAATCTCTTCGACCAGAGGGAGTAGATGAGATAGATCGCGGGCATTCCGAGGTTGGTCTCAAGGCAGGAATTGACGATGAGCGTGCGGATGCTCGCCTCGTTCATCGGCCTGATTCCATTGATCAGAAGGGAGAACTCCCAGCCGAACTGCACGCAGAATCCGATGAGACAGAGATACAGAATATTGACAAACGCCTTCTTCGGCTCCCGTTTCAGCAAGATGATGATCAAAATGAGGTAGGAAACGACGAGCGCAACCCCCATCCAGCCGTGGTAGGCGCCCGTCGTGCGGGAGGTCATGATGGTCGGCTCTCCCCCGAGTTCCGCGATCGACGGCGCGATCATCCACCACATCACAATGAGAAAGATCCAATACTTTGCAAGCTTGTCCTTTCCGATCAGCACCCAGATGAAGGCGAAATTCGTGATCCCGTAGCTCATGGACATCCAGAGAAGTACCCAAAAGGTCCCGGCTGCGCCCTGCAATTCCCCGTTGATATACACGGTGCGCGTATGGCTCAGAAGGTAAAATCCCCCGAAGTCGACGACGGTATAGAGAATGCCGCCGAACAGCGCAAAGAGCGCCGTCGAATAGCGCCTCTTCCAGATGAGCAGCCCCAGATAGAGGAGAATGAAGACGCTGTCGAGAATGATATATAATAAATTTAAATTTCTTGTGGGGACGATGTCCGTCGCAACTGCGGATAAGAGGTTCATATGTTTCATTATAACTTACAAAAATATTTTGTCAATAAAAAATCCGCTTGCTATTCTAAGGATAATTTGTTATAATCGGGAAAAGGAGTAATCAATGAAAAAAATTCGGCTTGGAAAAACGGAACTCATGGTGACAAAACCCGCGCTGGGCTGTCTTCCGCTGCAGCGCTGTGACCGGGAATATGCGGTCAGGCTCATTCGTGCGGCTTATGACGCGGGGATCAACTTCTATGATACGGCAAACGCCTATACGGACAGCGAGAGCAAACTCGGAGAGGCATTCGAGGGCATTCGTCAAAATGTCATCATTGCGACAAAGAGCATGTGTCGGGACAAGGAGGGCGTCCTCGCCCATCTGCAAAACAGCCTCAAAATGCTGAAAACCGACTACATCGACCTCTTCCAGTTCCACAATGTGCCCGAAGTCCCCTCTCTCGAGGATGAAAACGGCGCGTTTGCGGGGGCGCTGGAGGCAAAAAAGCGCGGATACATCCGTCACATCGGCGTCACGAGCCACCGTGTGGACATCGCAGAGGCTTGTATCGAGACGGGAAATTTCGAGACGCTTCAATTCCCCTTCAGCTACATCTCCTCCGACCGCGATCTCGCACTCGCCGAAAAATGCAAGCAGGCGGACATGGGCTTCATCGCGATGAAGGGGCTCGCGGGCGGACTCCTTACAAACACGCGGGCCTGCCATGCGTTCATGGAGCAATATGACAACGTCGTGCCCATCTGGGGAATGCAAAAGCTGGAAGAGCTCGAGGATTGGATCAAACTGAGCGAACAAGAAGTTCGCTTGGACGACGAACTTCGTCAAAGGATCGAGGAAGACAAAAAGATGCTTGAGGGAAGTTTTTGCAGGAGCTGCGGCTACTGTATGCCCTGCCCTGCGGGCATCTATATCCGCGACTGTGCGAGAATGAACATGCTGCTCCGCCGCTCTCCCTGGAAACAGTACTTCACCCCCGAATGGCGGGAGAAGATGAAGAAAATCGAGGACTGTCTCCACTGCGGACAGTGCAAAAAGAAGTGCCCCTACGGCTTAGACACTCCCGCGCTTTTAAAATTCATGCTCGACGATTACAACCAATTCTACGAAGAGCATAAAAATGAATTGTAATTTCGAACGAAATCTTTCCTTCGGAAATATTTACGTTCGAGGAAACTGACTTTTTTGCCTTGAATGAGTAACTCTCACGGTCGCTTTCACAACAATAAGCCGAAAGGGTTCGGCAAATGGGGTGCCGCTCCGGCAAGGGAACCTTGCCTCGCGCAGTAAATTTAGAACAAAGGGCAAACCTCTGTCACCCTGAGCGTAGTCGACGACGCGCCTTCTATTGTTATCTAAGCGCGGCGCACGAGCCTTTCGGCGAGTTTAGCCGAGCTGGTGGCGAGGCGGGGTGAGGCGGGTGGAACGGTGCATTCTTGCTCAACAGTCCTGCGGACTGTGAGCGCACCGTGACAGGAGCGCCGGCAAGCGCTCCGGGCTTTGCGGCGGTCCCTGCCGCCCAAAGCTACCGCCGAACCGGGGCTGTGGGAACTCGAAAGCTCATTTCCTCGTCGAGAAAGATCGCGAAGCGAGCTTTTCGACGAAACTTAAACTTTGACTTCTCCCTTCTCCCCGAGAAGGGATCTGTGTTTTTTCAGGATGGGGTCGATTTCGGTCTTGATAAACTCCTCCGTCTGGCGGGGGGCGAAGCCGATGAACTTTTTGGTGTCGAGAATTTCGCCGAGCTTGCCGTGAATGGGCGCAAAGAGCGGCTCCTGTTCGATCATCTCGAGCAGATGATTTTCTCCCCCCTCCTGCTTTACGATCCGCGCCGCCTCCTGCGAGAGCACGCGGATCTTTTCATGCAGTTCCTGTCTGTCACCGCCCGCTTTGACGCACTCCATGATGATGTTCTCCGTCGCCATGAAGGGAAGTTCGCTTGCGACATGCTTTTCGATCGTCTTTTCATAGACGACCAGCCCGTCGGTGACGTTCATATAAAGATTGAGGATCGCATCGGCGGTGAGGAAGGCCTGCGCGTTGACGATCCTGCGGTTTGCGGAATCGTCGAGGGTGCGCTCGAACCACTGCGTCGAGGCGGTGATCGCGCTGTTCATGGGAAGAGAAATCAGATACCGGCACAGAGACCCCATTCTCTCGCAGCGCATGGGATTGCGCTTGTACGCCATCGCCGAAGAGCCGATCTGGCTCTTCTCAAACGGCTCCTCCACCTCCTTCATGTTCTGCAGAATGCGGATGTCGTTGCTGAATTTGTATGCGCTCTGCGCGATCTGTGAGAGGACGCAGAGGACGTTGTAATCGAACTTTCTCGGATAGGTCTGTCCCGTCACGCCGTAGACTTTTTCAAAGCCCATCTTCTCGACGACTTTCCTTTCGAGCTGCTTGACCTTCTCCGCGTCCCCCTCGAAGAGCTCCGCAAAGCTCGCCTGCGTGCCCGTCGTCCCCTTCACGCCGCGAAGTTTGAAATGGGACAAAAGATTTTGCAGATTCTCATAGTCGAGCATGAGGTCCTGAAGCCAGAGGCAAGCGCGCTTTCCGACGGTCGTCAGCTGCGCGGGCTGCAAGTGGGTGAACCCGAGGGTGGGAACCTGACGATACTTCAAGGCGAAGGCTTTCAGCTTGTCCATCACGTTGACGAGCTTCTTGAAAAGAATGTCGAGCCCGTCTTTCATGATGATGAGCTCCGAATTGCAGTCGACAAAACAGCTCGTCGCGCCGAGATGAATGATGCCCTTCGCAGAGGGTGCGACGTCGCCATACGCCTTGACATGCGCCATGACGTCGTGGCGAACTTGACGCTCATACTCCTCCGCTTTTTTGTAATCGATGTCCTCGGCGTGCGCCTTGAGCTCGTCGACTTGTTCCTTCGTGATGGGAAGTCCAAGCTCCATTTCGCTCTCGGCGAGAGCGATCCAGAGCTTTCTCCAGAGGCGGAATCTCTTCTCGTCGCCGAAGTTTTTTTTCATCTCCTCGCTCGCATAACGGGTGTTTAAGGGGTTTTCGTAGAATACTTTGTCAGACATAATACTATGCAAATCTCCGTTTTTCCGAATTTCACTTCTTGATTGGCTCGGGATAGTCCTCTCCGAAGGTCTCCACCGTGACTTTTTTCATTCTCTGCGGCTCCTTGGGTCTATCCGAGAAATCCGTCTTCGTCTCCGCGATTTTATCGACGACGTCCATTCCCTCGATGACCTTGCCGAAGGCTGCATATTGACCATCGAGGTGCGGGGAATCTTGGTGCATGATGAAGAATTGCGAACCCGCGGAATCGGGGTCGTTCGTCCGCGCCATGGAGAGGACTCCCCTCTCGTGCTTGAGCGGATTGGGGAAGTTATTTGCGGTAAATTCTCCCTTGATGGTGTAGCCAGGTCCCCCCACTCCAATCCCGCGAGGGTCGCCGCCCTGGATCATAAAACCCTTGATGACGCGATGGAAGATGATCCCGTCATAGAATCCCTTTTTCACAAGGGAAACGAAATTGTTGACGGTATTGGGCGCGATCTCGGGATAGAGTTCCGCTTTGATCACGCCGCCCCCTTCCATTTCAATGGTGACGATTGGATTTTTCATTGCATATCTCCTTTTTTAAATTAATCTCTTTTAAATGGACTATAATAGGTATCCGATTCATTGCGCAGGATTTCAGCCGCAGTTGCGGGATTCGAAAAATCAACATCCTTTTTCGAGAACAGGGGAACGGTGTACCAGCCGAGCGCTTCAAAATGGGCATTCGTAAGTCCGCTCGACGTGAAGGCATCGTATTCAATGTATTTCATCGACGCCGGAATTACGATTTCCTGTAGGGAAGTACATCCTTTGAAGGCATTGCTTTCAATCCTGGCGATGGAGTTCGAAAAGGTGACAGAGGCAAGATAGGAACAACGCGCAAATGCGCTCTTGCCGACAGATACGACGGTATCCGACATGATAAATTCTTTTAAGCCCCCGCAACCTTCGAACGCGGAATCCCCGATTTCAAGGATCCCCTCGGTCAGAGTGACGGAAACGAGCGAATAGCAATCCTCGAATGCCTTTTTTTCGATACGTCGGAATCCCTCGGGAAATTGAATGTTCTTTAAAGCTCCGCTCCCCCGGAAGACGGGCTTTGCAATGCCGGAAACGATCCTACCATCGATGGTCTCGGGAATGGTGAGCGTCTCCATATCGTACTTGCTTACATAGACGACGACCGAGCCGTCCTTCTGTTTGTCATAATACAGACCGTCGGAGTAGCCCTCGTTCTTCATGCTGAGGACTACTATTGCCGAAACGGCTGCAAAGCACGTTGCCAGGAGCAGACAGGGTTTACAATTCTTGAATTTTCCAAAAAAGAGAATTGCACCGACAGCAAGATTGACGGGAAAAAGAATACAAAAGAGCGTTCCCCAGACAGAGGGAAAGACGATCTTCGTAAAGCTCACGAGAAGTATAAGAAAAGCTGCCGTACCGATCTCTGTCCCTAAGAGCAGTTTGCGAACGAAGCTGCTTTCCCTGACCTTCTCCAAGAACTGATTGGAGTCTCCCCCGCTGCTGCTCGGCTTTCGGCGCTGTTTTTCCCTGTTTGCGGCTTTGCGCTCCTCGATCTTATCCTGCTTGCGCCGCCGCTTTTCGCGGAGCTTATCCTCTCTCTCCTGCCGGCGATCCTCCTTTCTCTCCCGGAGATCCCGTCTTCTCTTTTCCTTCTCCTCGAGCTTTTGGGTCTTGAGCTTCTGTCTGGTCTCAAGGTCATGAAGTTTCATCTGTGCCTTGGCGTCGGCGAGCATTTTATGGTTGCTATAAACGTCTGCCTTTGCCGAAATTGCCTTGGCGCGGCCGCAGTGCTTTTCGATAAAGTTCGTGATGCGCTCGGAGGCGTGCGTGTCGCTTTCGATGACCTGCATTCGGAAGCCGACCCCGGGGAGACGCTCGATGCGATCGTACAGACAGACGATCGCGAGCGAGTCGCCCTCCTTGACCTTATCGGACATGAGCTTTAAATAGCGTGTATACTCATTCTTGACCCAGACGGTATTCAGATATTCCTCGTTGCCGCACACGACGAGCATCGTCGGCGCAGAGAGAAGCGCATAGAGAATGTGCGCCTCGTAATCGCTCCCCGTCTCGTCCTTCAGGACTTCCTGCGAGAGAAAGGGCTTGTAGCCCTTGCTCTTGAGGTCCATATAGATCTCATAGGCGCGATGATAGTCGTCGGTGTACTTCTTGACGTCTCCGTCCTGCTCGGCGGAAACTTTGACGCAAATAAAACAGTCATAGGAAATTTTCCGCTTTTTGAGCACAAAGAACTTATCGCAGATGTCGTCGATCTCCATGCCCCAGGTGCGGTAGAGTTCCCGCTGTTCGGGCGTTGCGAGCGAGAGCGCCTTGCGATAGTTCTCATTGTATGTAAAGATCTTGTCCGTGATATCGAAGCAGATGGGCTGAAGTCTGTCGTTGACCTCATCCTTCAGAAATTGCACCCGAAATTCCGCCTGCGCCATGCGGAAGTAGGCCTCCGGCTCTTCGGGATCGTGCTTTGCCGCCTGTTTGTAGGCATTGTAAGCCTCGTTGAAATTCCCGCTCTCGAGAAAGACGTCCCCCGTGTCGAGGCTCGCGTCGTACCCCCTGTGATAGTTGGGGATTGTCCACCGCGCTCCGCAGTATTTGCACTTCAGAACGCCGCCGTGCGCGTCTTTGGGATCCATGTCCCCGCCGCATTTTTTGCATTTGCACATGCCAAATTCGTTCATATTCTCTCAAAAACCCTTAAACGGAAAATTTTTCGACCTCTGTCCCCGCCTCTTCGAAGAGGCGCATGGAGAACTCGTCGGGATAGCCCTCTTTATAGACGACGCGCTTGATCCCGGCGTTGATGATCATCTTGGCGCAGATGACGCAGGGCTGATGGGTGCAATAGAGGGTCGCCCCCTCGATAGCGATCCCATACTTCGCCGCCTGAATGATGGCGTTCTGTTCGGCATGGGTCGCATAACAGAGTTCCGCGCGCGTGCCGCTCTCGATCTGCATCTTGTCCCTGAGGCACTCCCCCCGCTCCGCGCAGGAAGAGATCCCCGAGGGGGCGCCGTTGTAGCCCGTCGAGACGACGCGTTTGTCGCGCACGATGACCGCGCCGACCTTCCGTCTCAAGCAGCTCGCCCAGCCCCCCACTTCCTCTGCAAGGCGCATGAATCTTTGATCCCATTTTTGCATTTGTCGAAGACCTCCGAAGGTCATTATACCATATTCTTTTTGAATTGGCAACCGCAGACAAATTTTTTCGAAAAATTTTTCGGAAAGTGTTTCACCCATATCACAATGGGTTTATAATAGAGAGGAAAAAGCAGGGTACTGCATTGATTTTGAAAAATATGGAGGTAGTTATGAACATCAAACCGTTGTTCGACAAGGTCGTCGTCGAGGCGCTGACCGTCGAAGAGAAGACGAAGAGCGGATTCATCCTTCCCTCTTCCGCGCAGGAAAAGCCGCAGACGTGCGTCGTCGTCGCAGTGGGCCCCGGCGGCAATGTCGACGGAAAGGAAGTTACCATGCAGGTGAAAGTGGGAGATAAAGTGCTTTGCTCCAAATATGCGGGGAGCGATTTCAAGGTGGACGGCAAGGAGTTCACCATCATCAAACAGAGCGACATTCTGGCAATCGTAGAATAATTAAGGAGAGTAAAATCATATGGCGAAACAGATCAAATACGGAGACGACGCAAGAAAGGCCCTCGAAACGGGCGTAAATATCCTCTCGGATACCGTCAAAATCACCTTGGGACCCAAGGGCAGAAACGTTGTTTTGGACAAGAAATTCGGCGCACCGCTCATCACGAACGACGGCGTGACCATCGCAAAGGAGATCGAACTTCCCGATCCCTTTGAAAATATGGGCGCACAGCTCGTCAAAGAGGTCTCCACGAAGACCAACGACGTCGCAGGCGACGGCACGACGACGGCAGTCCTCCTCGCACAGGCGATCATCCGCGAGGGATTGAAGAACCTCGCCGCAGGCGCAAACCCCATCATTTTGAAGAGAGGCATCGACAAGGCGGTGGAAGCCGCGGTCGCACAGGTCAAGTCCATCTCCAAGACGGTCGACGGCAAGAAGGCGATCACCCAGGTCGCATCCATCTCCGCGGGCGACGAGACGGTCGGAAAACTCATCTCCGACGCCATGGAGAAAGTCGGAAAAGACGGCGTCATCACGGTCGAGGAGGGCAAGTCCATGACGACGGAGCTCACGACCGTCGAGGGAATGCAATTCGACAGAGGATATGCCTCCGCCTACATGGTGACGAACACCGACAAGATGGAGGCCGTTCTCGACTCCCCCTATATTCTCATTACGGATAAAAAGATCTCCAATCTTCAGGAAATTCTGCCCATCGTCGAGCCCCTCGCACAGCAGGGCGCACGCCTTCTCATCATCGCGGAGGACGTCGAGGGCGACGCACTCGCAGCGCTCATCGTCAACAAACTCAAGGGCGTGTTCAACTGCGTTGCGGTCAAGGCTCCCGGCTTCGGCGACAGGAGAAAGGCAATGCTTGAGGACATCGCAGTTTTGACGGGCGGCACCGTCATCACCTCCGACCTCGGCTATGAGCTCAAGGACGCCACCATTGAAATGCTCGGCAGAGCCAACCAGGTCAAGGTCGACAAGGACAACACGACGATCATCGACGGCGCGGGCAACAAGGAGGACATCAAGGCACGCGTCAACGCGATCAAGTCTCAGATCGAGGTCACGACCTCCGATTACGACAAGGAAAAGCTTCAGGAGCGCCTTGCAAAGCTCGCGGGCGGCGTTGCGGTCATCAACGTCGGCGCGGCGACGGAAGTCGAGATGAAGGAGAAGAAGCTCCGCATCGACGACGCCTTGGCGGCGACCCGTGCGGCAGTCGAAGAGGGCTATGTCCCCGGCGGCGGCAGCGCACTTTTGAGCTGCGTTCCCGTCCTTCAGAAGCTTGTGGAATCCCTCTCGGGCGACGAGAAGACGGGCGCGTCCATCATTCTCAAGGCGTGCGAGGAACCCGTCCGCCAGATCGCAAAGAATGCGGGCGTGGACGGCTCGGTCGTCGTCGACAAGATCCTCACGAAGAATCAGCCGACCTTCGGCTTCGACGCGCTCAAGAACGAGTATGTGGATATGGTCAAGAGCGGCATCATCGACCCGACCAAGGTCACCCGTTCCGTGCTCCAGAATGCGGCGTCCGTCGCATCGACGCTGCTCACGACGGAATCCATCGTCACGGATATCCCGACTCCCCCCGCTCCTCCCGCTCCCGCAGGCGGCATGGGCGACATGTATTGATAAGGGGCTCGCGGGAGCGGCGTGGATTCGACTCCCTTCACCTTAACCAAAAAAATTTCGGGACAGCTTCGGCTGTCCTTTTTTTATTTATTTCGACGAAAATCTTTCTTATCTGTCATTCCGAGCGCGGTCGAAGGTGCGTTCACCTCTTCCCCATCGTCATTCCGAGCAGGCGCCCCGCGGCTTTTGCCGCGGGGCGCCGTCGTCGAGGAATCTCCCCGGTCGATAGACTGTTGTAATGCGACGCTTTCCACTTTTTTGAAAAAATTTCAAAAAAATTGCCTTTCGGTTGTTGACAAGATTTTACAAATATTGTATAATTTCGGCAAGCGTTTTGAAAAGGAGAAGGATTATGAAAAAGTTGTTTTATCCGATTACCCTTGTCATGTCCATCTGCCTCTGCATCGGACTTTGCGCTTGCGGAGAGCACAAGCATGATACGGGCAAATGGATCGACGAAGTCTCCCCTACCTGCTCGCAGGAGGGCGTGAAGGGGCACTATCATTGCGATGAGTGCGGTCAGGACGTCGACGCAAACGGAAACGTCATCACCGACCTCAAACTTTCCAAAGTGGAACACAAGCTTGCCTACGTCTCCGACGGAAACGGCAAACACACGCAGAAATGTATCTATAACTGCGGAACGACGGGCGAGAGCGGAGATTGCACTTACACGACGACCGCGGTCCTGACGCAGGCGACCTGCTCCTCCGAGGGCGAGGAAGTGCAGACCTGCACCCTCTGCGGAGATTCCAAAACCGTGAAAGTTCCCGGTTCCCACATCTTCGATAAGGAATACATCGCGGCGGAGGCGACCTGCACGAGCGCGGGAAACATCGGCTATAAGCACTGCTCCGTCTGCGACAAGAACATCGGCGAGGACGGCAAAATTCTTGAAAACGACGCTTGGAAGATCCCCGCAACGGGCACCCATGTCTATGGCGAGGGCGTCATCACAAAGGCGCCCACCTGCAAGGATACGGGCGAAAAGACCGTCAAATGCCTCTACTGTGACGAAACCAAGACGGAGACCCTCTCCGTCGTCGACCACTACCCCATCAAGGTCCCCGAGACTCCCGCGACCTGCGAGGAGACCGGTCTCACCCCCGGTGAAGTCTGCGCCTACTGCGAAAAAGTACTCAAAGCGCAGGAAGTCATTCCCGCCCTCAACCATACCTTTGGAAAATGGGAGATCGTGGTCGAGCCCGACGATGTCTTCGGCGGTTTGCAGATGAGGACTTGTCTCATCTGCGCCAAGAGCGAGAATGAGGAGATCGAAAAGACCGACCACGTCTTCGACGAATGGAAATACGACGAGAAGACCAAAAAGAACAGCCGCAAATGCACCGACTGCGGCAAGACCGAGACGATCGATTGTATCTACAATACGGGTTCCGTCATCGCCCCCACCTGCACGGAAAAGGGATACACCGAGCTCACCTGCCAGCTCTGCGGACACGTCGAACACACGGACGAGACGGAAGCCCTCGGACACAAATTCGAAAAATACACCGCCGACGAGACCTTCGGCGACGAAAAGACGGAACACAAGCACACCCATACCGCGATCTGCTCCCACTGCGGGATCACGGATACAAAGGAATGCGATCTCTCCATCAAGACGGTCGTTGCCCCCACCTGCGAAGTCAACGGCTACACGAAGAACACCTGTTCCGTCTGCGGCAGCGAGCATGAGGACCAATTGACGGACGCGACCGGCCACACCTGGAGCAAATACACTTATAAGGATGAAAACCGGCACGTCCGCACCTGCTCCGTCTGCCAAAAAGAGGAGACGCAGGCTTGCTACTATACCGCGGAGACCACTCCCGCCACCTGCACACAGGAGGGCAAGACCACACACACCTGCACGACCTGTGAGCATTCTTATGAAGACGGCGTGACCCCCATGCTCGAACACGCCTGGGACGATTGGAAATTTGATGAAGACGACGAGGACGGTACCAGATCGCACTCCCGCACCTGCAAAAACTGCAATAAAAAGGAGACCGAGGACTGCACGATCGTCAGCGTCGAAGACGCTCCGACCTGCCTGAGCGACGGCACGGTCACGGAGACCTGCAGCGTCTGCCTCACGATCATTACCAAGGACGGAGCAACAAAGCTCGGTCACGATTGGGACAACTGGACGAACGATGAGAACGACCCCTCCAATCACACCAGAACCTGCAAAAAGTGCGGCGAGACGGAGACCGCACCTCATAATTTGACCGAAAAAGTCGAGAACGAGGCAGACTGTCTCAACGCAAAGAAGGTCAAAAAGACCTGCAGCGACTGCGGCTACTCTTTCGACACCGTAGAGGGAACCGCTCTCGGACACGATTGGGAGCAGACAAATAAGGGCTCCAAGGATACGCACAGCGCAAAATGCAAAAAGTGTGATGCAACGGAAGAGCAATCGCATGTCTTCAGCGAATCCAACCTCTGCTCGGTTTGCGGATACGACTGCCTGACCTATGCCGAAGAGGGCGGACACAGTGTACTTACAAACGACGCTGCTCTTCCCGCAACTGCGACGAAGATCGTCATTCCCGAGACGCATAACAACCAGTCCGTCACCAAGATCGGCTCGGCAGCCTTCTTCAAGAATACCTATATCCGCGAGATCGAGATCCCCGCGAGCGTGACGAGCATTTCAAGCAATGTCTTTACGGGCTGCTCCAACCTCACGACGATTACTTTTAAAGACGAAAGTGCGCTCAAGTCCATCGGAACCTGCGCGTTCGAGCTGTGCACTTCGCTTGTAACGATCGATCTGCCCGCCTCTGTGGAATCTGTCGGTTACGGCTGCTTCCAGTCCTGCACAAAGCTCACAGATGTCGGGCTTGACGACAACGTCAAGGAGATCGGCTCCTTCGCATTCAACAACACCGCCCTCATCGCCGAAAACAGCGACAAATGGGAGAATGGCAACGTTCTGATCATCGGAAATCACCTCATCGACACGAAGGCAAGCGAGACGGAGAAATACGAAATCCCCGAAAAAACCGTTTCGATCGGCAGAGGCGCCTTCACGGATTGGACTTCTTTGAAAGAGCTCACGATCCCCGAATCCGTCGTCCACTTCGACACGGACGCCTTCAAGGGCTGCGACAATCTCACAAAAGTGACCTATAGCGGAGGCATCGAGACTTGGATGAAAATCACCTTTGCAAACGACCTTGCAAGTCCCCTTCACGGCTCCGCAACTAACTTCACGATCGAAGGCGCAGATTCCGAAGTCGAAATTGACGGAAAAACCGTCAAATCGATCCCCGCAGGCACCTTCCGCGGTACGAGTATCACCAAAGTCACGATCACGGAAGGCGTGACTTCCATCGGCGAAGAGGCGTTCGAGAATTGCACAAGTCTTACCAGTATCACCCTTCCCGACACCATCACCTACATCGGCAAGGACGCATTCAAGGGTTGCGGTTATTATAATGATACAAATAAATGGACAAATGGCGTTCTGTATATCAATAACCACCTGATCGAGGCGAAGGAAAACGTCGAATACGACGAAGGCACGGAATACAAAATCAAAGAAGGCACCCTCACGATCGGCATTCTGGCGTTTGCGAACACGAAAAACGTCACCAAGATCGTTGTCCCCAAGACCGTCGTCCGTATCGGCGCGGAGGCGTTCAGCAAGTGCACGAGTTTGACTGGAATCGCGTTCGAAGACACTACCGTTGAGTTCCTTGCGAACAAAATCAACAGCATCTCGCGGGTCTATTCCGTAGACAAGAACGACGCAGATAACCTCAAAAACCTCAAACACATGGACGGCGAGTGGAAGTTCTACAGAAAAGTTACCAAATAACTCAAAAGTAAGGCAGAAGCTCTCGGAGCAATCCGAGAGCTTCTTCTTTTTTTCATTTCTCGTCCTTCTATTGTCATCCTGAGCGGAGCGAAGCGGAGTCGAAGGATCTCGCTCTTTTGTCCTCCTGGCAGCCGCACCGCCTGCAATTGCAGGCGGTGCGGCGTAGCAAAAAACAATCAAGCGCTAATTTAATTTTTCCCTGTGGGGCCGCGGTATTGTTTTTCGGGCGGGTTTGAGCCGACAAGGCGGATGGCGCGTTTGGGGCAGAGGTTGACGCAGCGATAGCAGAGCACGCATTTCCCGAGCGGCGTCGCGCGTTTGTCCTTCAGATAGAGGTTGCCGACGGGACATTTTTTGACGCACAGTCCACAGCCGACGCAGTTCTCGTCGATTTTCAGCCGCTTTCTCTTCTCACTCTCCCCCTTCGCCCAAAATTTTCGTTGGGAATAATAGCCCACGGCATGGGACAGAACAGAAAATCCCCTCTTTTTTGCGCGGCCCTTGAGAATTTTCTCCGCGAAACGATCGGCGCGTCTGCGTGCCTTTTGAAGCGTCTTCTCGATCTCCGACCCGTTTTTGATGGGAAATGCTTTGCAATCGGCAAGATTATTCGGCATATTGAACATCTCCGCACCGATGATCTCCCCGCCGTACTTTTTCACCGTGCGCCCGATCGTCGCGGGGCCGTCTCCCGAAAAGAAATATTGGGTCTCCACGATGAGAACCTTCTTTTTCGAGAGAAAATTTCCGCATTTGTGCACAAAATTTCGCATGGGAATGGGCGGCGCGGAGCCATAGACGGGAAAGGCAAACAGAACGACGTCCGCATTTTTGACGCCCTCGAGCGCTTTTTCCGTGTCTGTGACCTCGATCATTTTGCTTTCATACGCCCCCGAGAGCTTTTTAAGAAGGTATTCGGTGATGTAGCGCGTGTTTCCCGTGCCCGAAAAATAGACTGCCGTCAAAGTATCCATATAAAAATCTATGCGGAAATCGGAAAAAATGATTCTCTTTTTTCGAAAATTTCGGAATAAAGGGAGAAAATCTGCGCAAGATATGTCTTGGGGGGTGAAATTGAATGGAAAAGTTCAGATCAGGTGAAATCGTCCCGATGTCTTGCAACTACAAGGCATACGACAAGAATGGCCAGAGCCATGACGACGAAAAAACTTATCTTGAAAAAGGTACCACGTTCCCGCCTTTGCAGCATGAGGGCGGCTATTGGGTAATGGACCACAACTAATCGACCCAAAATAAATGAAGGGCTTGTCCTATGGCAAGCCCCGATTTTATTTTGTGTTGAATTTACACTTGGGAAACGCCGAACACTCCAAATAGCTGCCCTCTTTTCCCTCGCGCCTTAAAAGTTTCCCCCCGCACCGCGGACAAATGCCCTTTTTGATGAGTTTTTTCTTTGCCTTAATGTTCCGGACATGCTGCCGCTCGGAAATTTTCGAGCCCCTTTTCAGCTTTTTAAGCTTTTGATAGTAACCCTTCCTCTCGGAAGAAGAGAGCGAGACGTTCGTCCGCCTTGAAAGCACGGTCTTAAGTTCCGAGACAGAACAGACCTCCTTCGCGCTCACATTGCGAATGTCCGCATTGTGCAAAAATACGACGACATTTTGAAATACATCCCCCGCTTTCAAGGCTTTTTGAAGCTGTATGATGTGCTTCGAATTTTGTTTGACGGGATTATAAAAAGTGTGACGGAGTTCACCCCCGCGGAGAATTTGCTCCCAATCGTGCGACGCCTCGTCGCCGCGAATGACGCCGCTCAAGTTCTTGGTCTCGATGACCCAAATTCCGCCCTCATTGATGAGCACATGGTCGATCTGACAGGACTGTCCCTCTCTCTCAAAGAGCAAATTGTTGAGGACATACTGTTTTCCTTTGACGTTTCCGCCCAAAATGTGGGCGACCTCGCTCTCTCCCTGTTTGCCTCTTCGCCTTCTCCGCCATGCCCTTCGCCAAATCAAAAACCCGACGAAGAGCACGACGACAAAAAGGGCAATCAGAACATATCTCACTATTTCGCTCATAATATTAAATATTTTCCTTGATTATGTCTGACATAGTACTATGCAAAACCCGCAAAACCAAAATTTCATTTTGCAAAAGTCCCCTCTACGCTCTTTGGAAGCGAAGCTTGCTCGGGTCTGCGATGAGCTCTTCGGAAGCCGTCGAAGTTGTCCCCTTCTCGATATAGGTCTCGATCATGGACTTAAGGTCTGCGCCGCGCGTATTTTTAAGGACTTTTCCCGTCTCGTCCACATAGAGCCCATAGGGCACGGTGCCCGTATTTACGACGTTTCGGAAGATCTGCCCGCCCTGCGCGATCATGATGATGTCGTCGGGAATGCCGATCCTCTTCCGATGGTTGTTAACAGTCTCGGGCGATTCATTGTTCGTATCGATCATGATCATCAAGAATTGTTCCCTGACCTTCGGGTCGAGATTTTGATACCAGGAGAGCTGGGAACGCAGCATATTTTCGCAAGGGCCGCAGCCGACAAAGAAGAAATCGAGATAAACAAGCTTCTTCCCCTTTCTGATCTCGTCGAACCGAAGGTATTCCGACACGTCCTTGGTCGCATCTTTGACGAGGAAATTGAACATCGTATCCCCGATGTTGACTTTACGGTCGATCTCCTTGTCCGTGATCTCGTCCCGCGTCGAACAGCGGCTGCAAATGCGGTACAGCGCCCCGTCGGAGTCGGTCAGAACGTTGCCGAAGTCGTGCCCGAGCTTGTCGAGCTTCCTCGTCTGCACGTCCCCGCAGGCGCATTTTCCAGTCTCCTCACCCTCCGTGAGGCACTTCGGCTCCTTGGTGACCGTCCAGGTATAGCTGTGCTCATGCTTCTCGGGCTCCGGCTCTTTCTCGGGCTTTGAAGGCGTGTTTTCATCTTTCTCCTGCGAATTTTGATTCTGATCGCTCTGATTTTGATTCTGATCGCTCTGATTTTGATTCTGCTCGTTTTCCTGATTCTGATTTTGACCGTCGTTTTGGCTGTTATTTTGATTATTCTGATTTTGGTCGTTCTGCGTCTGATCGTTCTGCGTCTGGTCGTTCTGCGTTTGATCGGTCTGCGTTTGATCGGTCTGAGTCTGATCGATCGGCTTTTCGCCGCACGCCGTAAAGAGCATAGCAAACCCCATAGACGCCAAAATCAGACTGAAAATTTTCTTGTTCATACACTTCCCCCTATTTACAAGATTGATTACTTCCTCTTTTTTATTCTACCAGGGTTTTTTCTTCCTGTCAAGAACCAATCTCTTTGATTAAAATCGCATTTTGTGGAAATTATTTATCAAAATCATTTCTAATGCCACCGAATAAGGTATCGCCTGTTCCTCTTTCCATAAGAGAACATACACAAAATTTATCTGCGTCGGGAAAAATTTTGCGGAACGTAAGATAGAGATTATCGTCATCAATATGAGGTATCGGCGGAAAATCAAACTGTGCGATATTACTTGTTATCAATAATGTTTTGTCCGGCAACTTTAATAAAAATTTACCTCTACAACTATGAGCTGAAACACATGACATAAAGTATAAAATTTCTTCTATGTCAGCAGTCTTAATATCTTTGATCTTGCACACATATTCTTGGCGACAATGTAGTAACTCTTCTTCCTCCGACGGGATACGTTTCTCTCCAAAAATTTCCTCTAACATTTTTTCTTCGCGTTTCTCGCTAACAATATAAGCGCGTTGTTCATTTGTCACCGCATCCGCACCTATGCTAATGAAATAAATTTCGTTATCTTTTTTTGTCTGCACGGCGAAAAAAACATCATTCTCATAGTTTCTTTTATAATGTTGAACGATTTCCCCGAAATTTTCTCGGATTTCTCCTATCACTTTCGAAAGATTTTGGAATGTGCGATATCCGCCAAAAGCATATCCGTTTTGACCTGGCGTTATTAGTTCGATTAACCAATGCTCATCAAATAATTCTTTGCCGATTTTTGCCCATTTATAAAACGAAAGATTTTGATTTATCATGGGCGGGTAGTCTAACAGAAATGACGTAACTTTTTTTGGGGGGACATTATAGTAATTTGCAATTTCAAAAATACGCTTTCGCAATTCTCGCTTGCCCAATATAAAGGGGTATTTTAATACAAGTGCCACAATCGCTTCATTACTCATTTCGAAAGTATCAGATAGCCCATTAATTCTGCATGAAAAATATTCTTGCTTGCGATATAGCCAAGAAGGATTTTGTATTAGCACCGAAATGCACTCTTCACGCGTTAATTGAAAGGTATGTTCGAAAAATCTGATTCGTTCTCCGAAAATTGTATAAGGTCTAATCGTAAAAAGCGTGTTTTCTCTTTTTACATACCCTGTACAATAAATAGTAGATTGTCGTTTGACAAATTCATGCAAACGTCCCATATCACCAAATTCTTTGAGGTAATACGCAAAGGCTTCAGAAAATTCTTCTACTGAATATGCAATATGATCAGCGTCAACTAAAAAACAACGAGCGTCATCTTTTGACAAGTGAAATCGCTCCGTCAGAATATTTTGATATGGACGCATTTTCCGCTCCCATATATGACTTTGATCTTCTAACTTTTTTTTAAGATCGGCATTGACATCCTCAAAAGTCAAATCATCCATAAAAAGCTCCAAAAAGTAGATTTATAAATTATACCATATTTAGACGAAAAAGTCAATTTGAATTCGCTTCGCTCACTTTACTCGCCTTGAGCTCGTGCGACACGCTTTGATAAACAATAGAACGGCGCGTCGTCGACTCCACTCCGCTCACGCTTCGTTTCGCTCAGAATGACATAAAAAACACCGAGAACCTCAGGTTTCTTTCTACCACCTCTTCCCACCAGCACAAGGGGCACCCGCATGGGAAGAGGTGGATTCCCTTCGCTTCGCTCGGGAGCTTCGTCGGCAGAGTACTTCTCCGAGAAAGAGATTTTCTCACAGTGTCTGCCTCCTCGCGCGACCCACTCTGTACACTTCCTCGCGGGAACCGCTCGAAAGCGTAGTGGATTTTGCCGACACCCCCAAGGGGGTCCCCTCGGCAAAGCTTCGGCACTTCGTGCCTCGCGCGAACCGGTGGTTCGAAACGATTACCCCGTTCCACAGCACAAGGGGCACCCAAATGGGTGCCCCTTGTGCTGGTGGGAAGAGGTGGATTCGAACCACCGAAGTCGTTGACGTCAGATTTACAGTCTGATCCATTTGGCCGCTCTGGAATCTTCCCTTATGAATTTGTTGGAGCTGGTGACCGGAATCGAACCTGCAACCTGCTGATTACAAATCAGCTGCTCTGCCAGTTGAGCTACACCAGCGATTGGTGCCTTGGGGTGGAATCGAACCGCCGACATATGGATTTTCAGTCCACCGCTCTACCGACTGAGCTACCAAGGCATATAGAAGCCTCATTCCCCGCGAATGAGGCTTATCTTTGGCGACCCAAAACGGGCTCGAACCGTCGACCTCCAGCGTGACAGGCTGGCGCTCTAACCAACTGAGCTATTGGGCCATTTCTTGATACATTTTTGCTGCGATATTTTGGTGGGCCTTCACGGACTTGAACCGCGGACCGATCGGTTATGAGCCGACTGCTCTAACCAACTGAGCTAAAGGCCCGCTTCGCTGCAAACACAATGCTTGTATATCATAGTATATTTACCCGCAAAAGTCAAGTAATTTTTGCCTCTTTTTTCGAAAAACAAAAAAACTTTTTTCGGCGATTTTTTCTCATCTTCGACCTTCTCCCCTCTTTTTCGCGGATACCGCTCTGTTATAATTTTTTTCGTAAATCCATGGGAGGCTTTTTATGACCTTGCAATCCCAATCCCGGGGAGACTGTCTCTACTTCTATCTCGCGGGGGAATTAGATGAATGTACCGTCAAAAAGACGCGGGAGGATGCCGACCGCATCATCGACGAACATGCGGGGCTCTCCCGCGCCGTCTTCAATCTGACGGGCGTCCGCTTTATGGATTCGACGGGAATCGGTTTTTTGATCGGCAGATATAACAAACTCAAAAAATATGGGATCAAGATGTTTTTGGAAAATCCCAACCTCTCGGCAGACAAAGTTCTTTCGGTGAGCGGCGTCTATTCGCTCATTCCGAAAATTTAAGGTGCTTCTTATGAATAAAATGCAACTCAAATTTATCTCGAAATCGGAAAACGAAGTCTTTGCGCGGAACGTCGTCGCGGCGTTTGCGCTCCCCCTCAACCCCACCCTCTCGGAGCTCTCGGACGTCAAGACCGCCGTCTCCGAGGCAGTCACCAACGCCATCGTCCACGGCTATTCGGGCAACGAGGACGGCATTGTCTGCATTGACTGCATGACGGACGGGAGCAGTCTACATATCACCGTATCCGACAGCGGGAAAGGGATCGAGGACGTCGAACAGGCGCTCACCCCCTTCTATACCTCGCTACCCGGAGAGGAGCGTTCGGGAATGGGATTTACGATCATGCAGACGTTCATGTCCGATTTTTCTGTCGAATCGAAGCCCGGCGAGGGCACAACCGTCAAGATGTCCAAGCACTTCGGCGCAAAGGCGGAAGAGAATGCTCGATGAACAGGAAACTCTGCGCCGACTTCGGCTTGCCAAAACAGGCGATGACGCCTCCAAAGAGCTTCTTCTCACGGAAAACGTCTCCCTCTTAAAGAGCATTATCAAGCGCTATTTGGGGAAAGGCGTGGAGTATGACGATCTCTTCGAGCTCGCCTGCATGGGATTTTTAAAGGCGATCGAGGGGTTTGACGAGAGCTTCGGCGTGCGCTTTTCCACCTATGCCGTCCCCATGATCGCGGGGGAGATCAAGCGATTTCTGCGCGACGACGGGAGCATCAAAGTCTCCCGCGCCCTCAAAAAAACGGCGAGGGACATCAATCGCTATATCGAACAGTTTACCATGCAGAACGGCAGACAGCCCACGCCGAAGGAGATCGCCGAGGAGTTCTCCATCGACGAGAGCGAGGTCGTCTTTACCTTGGGCTCCGCGTGGATGCCCATCTCCATCTACGAACAGACGGACGGAAAGGACGAGAAGTCGACGACGCTCGCCGACCGTCTCCCCTCCGATGAGTCGCAGGACGAACTCATCGACAAACTTCTCTTGAAGAATGCGATCTCCGCCCTTCCCGAACGGGAGAGAAAGATCGTCATGCTGCGCTATTTCCGCGACATGACGCAGAGCGAGGTCGCACGGGAGATCGGCGTCTCGCAGGTGCAGGTCTCGCGGATCGAGAGCAAGATCATTTCGCAGCTGCAGAAGGCGCTGGCGGAGTAGAAATTGTTCACACATTTCTTTTTTTTGACGCCGCTATGCTTCCGGAGGAAGCGCAAGCGAGCGGCTATCATAGCAAAAAGAAATGTCGTGAGTTGCTAAGGTCGGAGCCGCTTAACGCGCGAAGTGAATTCGCGCTACGGCTCTCGGCACAAGATTGAAATGTTTCGGCAAAAATCTTGCTACGCAATATTTTTGTCGAGGAAATAGGCTTGTTTGCCTTGATTAAGTTGTCGTCTCGGTCGCTTTCATGACAATGTGCGTCCCGTGGGGCGCAAACAGGGTCGTGCAGCGCAGGGAAACCCTGCTCGCACCATGATAATGTTTCGACGAAAAGCCCACTGCGCGATCTTCCTCGACGAGGAGTTATGTCAGACGTGTCATCCTGAGCGAAGTCGAAGGATCCCCCAAGCCATCGAAAAATTTCAAAACAATAAGCGCGAGGGGTCGCGCAAATTCGCAACGCAAACGACGCGTCGTTCCATACGCGCCTCACGAGCTGTCCCCTCTGTCACTCTGAGCGGAGTGTTGCGAAAGCAACACGAAGTCAACGACGCGCAATTCTATTGTTTCAACACGCGGCGCATGAGCCAATTTTGTCATGTTGAGCGGAACGAGATGGAGTCAACGACGCGCAATTCTATTGTTTCAACACGCGCCTCACGAGCCAATTTTGTCATGTTGAGCGGAACGAGATGGAGTCAACGACGCGCAATTCTATTGTTTCAACGCGCGGCGCACGAGCCAATTTTGTCATGTTGAGCGAAGCGAAGCGAAGTCGAAACATCTCGTCCTTAATAATGTATCGTAATAGTATCCACGGTAACGGAAGGGATTCAGATTACCGATAAAATCTCCTAATCTCAAGAATGTCACCGCGAAAATCTTTCACGTAATAATACACGACACCCTTGATCACTGCCCCGAATAGACCGCTCTGGTTGTAGAAGTAGTAGTTTGTGTAGTGTTCCGTCAAATTGGCGATCTCTTCGCTCAAGAGGTTGCCGTTCTGCGTAACATAGGTATGCCTATAGCTCCCATGCCTTTTAAACGTCCTGGTGCCGGTGTAGTCATATTCGTAGAAAACGCTACCAAAGCTGTTGAGCAGCCGCCCGCGCGTCCAGGTGAGATTCTTGCCTCTGCGGCCCGTGGGCTTGTCCGCAGGGCCTTTCCCCGCGGGATGACCGAAAGGTCATCCCGCGGGAGAAAAAACAAGCTGGTTAGTTCTCGGAATCGCCTTCCTCTGCCTCAGTCGGAGCGCTATCTTCGGGAATGCTCTCCCTCAAAGCGTTTTCCTCGCGTAGTTTCGCCTCTTCGGCTTTTCTTCGCCTCTCCTCTTCGTTCTTCTTAATATTTTGTTGAAGCATTTCTCGGTAAAGCCTTTTCGTTTTAATTCGCATAGGCATTATGAAGCATAAATCGGAAATCACGGATAGTCCCATCATTACCAAGCTGTAATACACGATTTGCTCATATTTACCTGTTTTCAAATAGATAACGATTAGTCCCACAATGAGTAAAACAATCATGAAGTCATTGACGATTTGATAAATCAAACCCCTAAGGCATAGCTTCCCGTCTTTCACTTTATTATCGTTAATATCCACATAGATGTGAGAAAGAAGCCATCCGACTTTGACTCTTTTAAAATCACCGCTAACGAGCTTTACGTCCCATCTGGAATTGGATTTCATGAAAAATCCGAGTCCTACAATCACCAAGATCAATATTGCCATTCTTACAACCCTCCCAAAAGGTTGGAGAAAATTGTCCCTTCTGTTATGGCATCATATAATTCAGGCAGTAGGGTTCTCATTATACCATTGGCTTGTTTCGTAAACGAACTCGCGGCATTGTTTAAAACTTCAGGGATTTTTTGGGGAATCACATGCATACCATCTTCAATTATATTTTTGAAGTTGCTCGGATTCCTTGCCCCGAAACCAGAACGATATCCAAAAAAAGCACCCATCCCGACACTCGCAACAGTCCCTGCTATAGTTGGTTGCTCGCCTTTCATATATTTGGAAGCTCCGTAGGAAGCGGTATTTATTACTGCCCCTAAAATTGCCGACTCCACCCTTGTTACTCCCGAGGCGCCAACCGCACCACTCGCGCCCCCGGCAATCATATCTACCGCGACTTGCCCCAAATCAAAATCGCCAGTAGTTAATTCTTGAGTAACAACAGATGTTGTCCCTGCAATCGCAGCACCGGCAGCTGCCATTCCGACCAACGATGTGCCTCCGGACGCGACCGCTATCACCGTGCATACAGCTATCGCCGCAATTGCTATTGCCCATTCCCACCATGCCGCAGTTCCCGTCGGGTCATAGCCCATAACAGGGTTATTTCCGCAGTAGGCATAAAGATTGAGACCATTTGCGGTTTCGGGGTCGAGATATTGGATTTGGTCCATATTGATGAACCTGCCGACCTCGGGGTCATACCAGCGGGTCTGAAGGTAGTACATATTTACGCTGGTATCATAATAGTATCCGCGGTAGCGGAAGGGATTCAGGTTGCCGATAAAGTTGGGATCGGTATTTTCATTCCCATTAGCGTCATAGACGATATGGTTTCCCCAAGCGTCATATTCATAAGAAGCCGCCAGGGAATTGTCCGAAGCCCTCCGGATCTCAAGAATGTCACCGCGAAAATCTTTCACGTAGTAATACACGACACCCTTGATCACTGCACCAAACAGACCGCTCTGGTTGTAGAAGTAGTAGTTTGTGTATTGCTCCGTCAAATTGGCGATCTCTTCGCTCAAGAGGTTGCCGTTCTGCGTAACATAGGTATACCTATAGCTCCCATGCCTTTTAAACGTCCTGGTGCCGGTGTAGTCATATTCGTAGAAAACGCTACCGAAACTGTTGAGCAGCCGCCCGCGCGTCCATGTGAGAGTGTGACCCTTGTAGCTCGTGGGATTCCCGCATTCGTCATATGTGATGTCAATGCCGTTCCACTTTTTGAGACGGTCGAAAGGCTTGTAGTCATATTCGTATTTGATCGTTGTAGAGCTATCATAGGACGGCATGTTTGACACAGTCTTAGACAGAATGTTCCCCATAGCGTCATATGTATAAGTATACATCTTCCCGAGCCGAGAATTTTCCTCTACCAACAGCTTATTTTCCGAATCATACGTGAATTTAGTCTCTTTATTATCATGCTTGATGTTTATGATATTTCCGTTCTTATCATATATATAAGAAATTCCTTTGTAGAGTTCGTTGTTCAAATAAAAATCCTCGTAATGGATAAGCCCGGTTGTGCCTCTTTGCGAATCCGAATATACTACCGGCGAATACTCATAATGCTTCGCAAATAAGTAGCTCGTGCCGAAATAAATATCCATGTCTACCAAACGGTCGAGATCGTCCTTATAGATATCATAGCGCAGCGATTGTCCGTCCGGAAATTCGACGCGCACGCGCTTGATATTATACTGATTTGCGTTGTTCCCCGTTTCATAGGTATAGGAAACCTTGATGCTCTGATCGTCATCTTCGTTTACGGCACGACCGGGGGGCGTGATGGGAGGTAATTCCACAGCGTCATATTTATAACTTTGCGAAGACAATCTGCGACGGTTGTCATACTCAAAATTCTGGGTGAAAGTACCATAAGGACACTCTTTTGTGATAGTACTCACATCTCCATAGCTATTATAGCCGAAACTTACATTCATGTCAACAGATTGATCGTTAATTTTAGTAAGTTTTCTTTGTGAATTTACATTTCCCGAAGCAGACCGTCCGGACGAAACCTGATTGGAGTATGTCAAATCGCACTCCTTGCCGTCGCAGTACATGCGAATGAGTTCATTGTATTGGTTGTAAGTTTTTCTGATACTCTGTCCGTTCGCATAATCGGTCGAGTACTCATCACCCCGACCGTTTTCACTATAAGGAGTAAAGGACAATTCAGCATACAGGTATTCTTGGGATTCATTCGGATTCCCTAACGAAATCGAACTTACCATTGAGGGATATTCTTTATTATAGGTAAAATAAAATCTGACTCCATAATTCATCAAATATCTTACTTTATCATCAGAATAAAAGATCGTATTCCGATCGCAAGGGAAATCAACGTCTTGCAACTTCGTTCCATATGCGTAATAATTATATTTCGTCTCGAAACCGTTGGGATCCGTCTGCTTCGTCATACTGCCCATATCATTATAGTTCATGGTAGTTACGATCTTATCTGCCAAATAATACGAACGTGCCGCTGAAAGATGATTGTTTTCATAATCCCATTCGTTTAAGATATTTTGCGAGGCGTCGCTTAAACTTTGATTCTTTTGGGAAACCAAGCTCCCATAATAATTATAATCAAGCTCCTCTTTGCGCTTATCATTTTGGAAATACAGCAAATTGTTATACTTATCGAAGTAAAGTTCTTCACTATAATTCGCTGTTGCAATTCCCTTGCTGTCTCTTGTGTAGCTTACGTTGGTCTGCCGAGAGAACGAGGTAACAGTCCACCCCTGGAATCTTTTAAATTGCCTTTGATCCTTACTCTGATAAGACACCTGCGTCGCATTCAGGATCTCAGGCGTTATCGAAAGCAAAATAAAATCTATGTTGGCGTTGTCCCAAGACAAGTCACCATTATCATATTTGATAGTCGGATCCGTGACATTGGCGATCATCATGCGCATATTATCGACCCACATATTCCACCTGTCCCCGGTCTTATTTTACAGGCAAAATACGCAGAAATCCTACGGAAAATCGAGGATTTTTTAGATGAGCGTACCCAAATCGTACCCAAATTTTGAGCTAAAAACAGCACCTTTCGGAGCTTCGCTTGTAAATTTAGGTCCAAATCTTCTCAAAAACACATGGAAAATGCTTGCTTTTTTCGCCGATTTAGGTTAAAATAGACCCGTTTTTAAGCAGAGATGGCGGAGCGGCTGAACGCGCACGATTCGAAATCGTGTTATGCAGGAATGTATACAAGGGTTCAAATCCCTTTCTCTGCGCCATTAGCACCCAATTTGAACCCAAGCGGTTCAAGTCGGGTGCTTTTTCTATGTTCGGGACTTTTTAACTCTTCAAGTTCCTCCTTGTCGAGTTTTACCTTCGTCGGCACGTCGGGTGAGGTATTGTAAAAGATATACACGCAATCGTCAAATAGGACGACGCGATAGATGAATGAGTTGAAAAATTCGTTTTTCTCCTCGTCGTTTTGGTATTTCTTCCTTGCAAAGTA
>CANQBW010000010.1 GCA_947589565.1 uncultured Clostridia bacterium
GTGCAGAACCTCGACATCGACGCCAGCACCTATTCCAAGGACGCGCAGACGATGGAGATCGACATGACCGTGCAGTACTCCATCAAGCCCGACAAGGCGATCGAGATCGCCAACCAATACGGGACCCTTTCGGCGCTCGGAAACAGAATTTTCTCGGTCGCAGAGGCGACGACGAAGTCCACCCTCTCCGCCTACTCCGCCATGGAGATCATCGAAAACCGCGCGAAAATTTCGGTGGAGGTCGAGACGGAAGTAAAATCCGTCATCGACGAGACCTTCTTTGTCAACATCGAAAAGGTCGTGCTCACAAACATCGACTTCTCGAGCGCGTTCGAACAGACCGTTGAGGACAAGATGATCGCAGAGCAGGAAAAGCTCAAGGCGGAATATGAGAAGGAGACCGCCCTCGTCAAGGCGCAGCAGGAGCTTGAAGTCGCCAAGTTGCAGGCGGAGGCAAAGATCGAATCTGCCCGCGGCGATGCGGAATCCGCGCTGCTTGCTGCCCGCGCCGAGGCGAACGCCATGAAGGCGAAGTCCATTGAGGTCGCCCGTGCGCTCGGCTTCACGATCACCGAGACGCCCGTCAAAGAGACGGACGAAAACGGCGAGGAGATCGTGACGGAGATCGAATACAACATCGACTTTACGGGAAAATCGCAGGAGGAGATCGCTCTGATCGCAGAGTATCTCAAATACCTCGAATACCTCTCGACCTGGGACGGCAAACTCCCCGAAGTGCTCCTCACCGAGGGCTCGGGAACGGTGATGATCCCCATCGACCAATCTTTCGAAGAAATTTCTCCTACGGATTAATTTCTTCGAGGAAAGTTGTGTTAGACATGTCATCCTGAGCGAAGTCGAAGGATCCCCTAAGCTATCGATAAGCTTTAACGATAAGCCGCAAGCCGGCAAATTGAGTCGTGCAGCGCAGGGAAACCCTGCTCCGCGCAGTAAATTTCAGAACAAAGGGCAACGCGCCGCGCACAAATGTGCGCGGCGCATATACTGCCGTCTGCTTACATGTTTTCCTCTGTCATTCTGAGCAGGCACCCGCAGGGTGACAAACTCCCCCTCAAACGAAAGATTCCGCAGGAAGATTTTCGTCGAAACCCTCATTCATCAAACCTATGCCTCACCCCATCTCGGTCCTTGTAGGAGATCAGCGTCGCGAGAGAGACGTTCTCCGCACTCTTGAAAATGTTCTGCTCGATCTGCGGGTCCTCCTCTTTGAGCGTGCGGATGAGCTGTTTCACCTTCAGCCGCTTGGACTGCGCCAGCGCGTCCGCCGAGCTTGTGAACTTGCAGGCGCACTGCAAAAAATTCAGATGATATTCGTCGCGCCAGGCGATGATGTCTTTCTCCCGCACGAGATACATGGGTCGGATAAGCTGCATTCCCTCAAAATGACTGCTGTTGAGCTTGGGCATCATCGTCTGCATCTGTCCGCCGTAGAGCATTCCCATGAGAATGGTCTCGATCACGTCGTCATAGTGATGTCCGAGCGCGATCTTGTTGCAACCGAGCTCCTTTGCCTTCGCATACAGGTGCCCGCGCCGCATTCTCGCGCAGATATAACAGGGCGATTTTTCGATCGTGAAGACGTTTTCGAAGATATCCGTCTCGAAAATTTGAATGGGAATGTTTAGTTTTTTCGCATTCTCCTCGATAAGTGCGCGGTTTTGGGGAGCGTAGCCGGGGTCCATCACCAAGAAGACGAGCTCGAAGGGAAATTTGTTGTGCCGTTTGAGCTCCTGAAAGAGCTTCGCCATGAGGGTGCTGTCCTTCCCGCCCGAAATACAGACCGCGATCCTGTCGTTCGGTTCGATCAAACCGTACTCGACGATCCCCTTCGCAAAGGGCTTGAAGAGTCTCCGCGAAAAGACCGTGCGAATGCCCTCTTCCACCTGTTTTGGGGTATTTTCCTCTTCGCATTCGTTCATATGTTCGCCTCCGACTTCGTTTTGATGAGGTCCTTGATGACCTCGCCCGCCAAAATGAGCCCCGCGACAGAGGGAACGAAGGAGACGCTCCCCGGGGTCGGCTTCTTGCCCTCTTCCTCTTTTGCGTTCGGACGAAGGGGTTCCTCTTTGGAATAGACGACCTTGAGGTGCTCGATCCCCACTTTTTTGAGTTCTCTCCGCATGACGCGGGCGAGCGGACAGACGGAAGTTTTGCTCAAGTCCGCAACTTCGAACTTTGTGGGATCGAGCTTGTTTCCCGCCCCCATCGAACTGATGATCGGGGTATTGCACAGAGCTGCTTTTTTCACGAGGGCGAGCTTTCCCGTCACCGTGTCGATGGCGTCAATTATATAGTCATACTCGCGAAAATCGAACCCATCCTCCACTTTTGGAGAAAAAAAGATGGGAAATGTCCGAACAATGCAGGCGGGATCGATCGACAAGATCCTTTCCTTCGCGACCTCTGTTTTGAGAAGTCCAAGCGTCTGTGTCGTAGCGAAAATCTGGCGGTTGAGATTGGTTATAGAGACCTTATCATGGTCGATAAGGTCGAGCGCTCCCACGCCCGCGCGGGCGAGGGCCTCCACGGCATAGCCGCCGACGCCGCCGAGCCCGAAGACCGCCACGCGGCTCTCTTTGAGCTTCCTTAAACCCTCCTCTCCGATGAGAAGTTCCGTCCTTGAAAATGCGTGTTCCATTTTTGTCCTCAAATTTCAGATCGCTTCGAACTGCGAATAGAAAAGCTCAGAATAGTATCCCTTTTGCCGCATGAGTTCCTCATGCGTTCCCTGTTCGACGACGTCGCCCTCCCGCATGACGAGAATGTTGTCGGCATTCCGAATCGTCGAGAGCCTGTGGGCGATGACAAAACAGGTTCTGCCGCTCATGAGTTTCTCCATCGCCTGCTGAATGATCTGCTCCGTGCGGGTGTCGACGTTCGAGGTCGCCTCGTCGAGGATGAGCATGGGCGAATCGAGGAGCATCGCGCGGGCGATCGTCAGAAGCTGCTTCTGTCCCTTGGAGATGTTGACGGCATTGTCCGTCAGCTGCGTGTCGTAGCCGTTCGGCAGGGCCATGATGAAGGAATGGATTTTTGCGGCTTTGCAGACGCGCTCGACGTCCTCCCTTGTCGCATTGGGATTGCCGTAGACGATGTTGTCGTAGACGCTCCCCGCAAACAGCCAGGAATCCTGCAAGACCATCGTAAAGGCGTGCCGCACCGAGGAGCGGGTGAGGGCGGAAATGTCCTTCCCGTCGATCTTGATACAGCCGCTGTCGGGATCGTAGAAGCGCATTAAAAGATTGATGACGGTCGTCTTTCCCGCCCCCGTGTGCCCGACGATCGCGATGACCTGACCGCTATGTACGTTGAGGGAGAAGTCGTGAATGACCTCTTTCCCCTCTGTGTAACCGAAGACGAGGTGTTCGATGTCGACGTCCCCGCGCACATTTGTGAGCTCTTCCGCGTCCGCGGGATCGGCGGGCTCAGACGGCTCATAGAGCACGCGGAAAACTCTCTCCGCGGCGGCGATCGCAGACTGAAATTCCCCCATGACGTTGGCAATTTCATTGATGGGTCCCGAAAACTTGCGGGAATAGAGAATGAACGACGAAATATCCCCCGAGGAAATTTGTCCGTTCATGAACAGAAACGCCCCAAAAATACTCACTAATGTTAGTGATAGGTTGTTCATCAGATTGACGCAGGGGCCCGAGATCGTTCCGAGGTACTCCGCCCGCGCATAGGCGTCGATCGCCTCGCGGTTCTTGACCTCGAACTCCTCGAGCACCTTTTCCTCGCAGTTGTAGGCGCGGGTCGTCTTCTGTCCCGTCGTCATTTCCTCGACAAATCCGTTGAGCTCCCCGAGCTTTAAAGACCGCTTCCTGAAGAGCGGCTGTACGCGCTTGACGATGAAGTTCGTCATGATCGCAGACAGCGGAACGGTAAAGGCGAACACAATGACAAGGAGCGGGGCGATCGTCATCATCATGACGAGGGAGCCGACGATGAGAACGACGCTCTTTAAGACGATGATGACATCGTTTGCGAGCGACTCCCCGACGGTGTCGATATCATAGCTCAAGACACTGATGATGTCCCCCGCCTGACGGTTGTCGAAGTAGCTCACGGGCAGCGTGCCGAGGTGCGCGAACACGTCCGAGCGCATCTTTTTGACGATCCCGCGGGAGATATACGCCATTCCGATCGCCGAAAAGTACTCGAGGATCGCGGAGAGCGAGTAGACGCCGATGAGAATGAAGGCGTAATTTCGAATTTTTTCGAAATTCGTGCCGTTTTCGAGGTCGATGAGATCGATCGCCATGCCGCACAGCTTGGGACCGACGAGGGTCAGGACGGTCCCCGCGACGTTTGCAAGGAAGATGAAGAAGAGCATCGGCGCGAAGGGTTTTAAAAATTTCAGAAGGTTGGAGAAGACGAACTTCTTATCCACCTTTCTGCGTGCGCCGCGATGATTATTCGGCTGAAAGCGTTCCATACTCTTCCCCTCCCATCTGCGCGGCGTAGATCATCGCATATTCGCGGCATGTATTCAGTAATTCATCGTGTTTTCCGAGTCCGATGACCTCTCCGTCGTCCAAGACGAGAATGAGGTCGGCGTTTTTGACCGCGCTCACACGCTGCGCCACGATGACTTTTGTGATATTTTCGTATCTTGTTGAAATTGCCCGACGGAGCGCGGCGTCCGTCGCATAGTCGAGGGCGGAGGAGCTGTCGTCGAGGACGATGATCTCCGGCTTACCCGCAAGCGCACGGGCAACAAGCAGCCTCTGTTTTTGTCCGCCCGAGAGGTTGTTCGCCTTCTGCGCGAGGACGAAGTCAAGTCCGCCCTCGAGCCCCTCCACAAGCTCCCGCGCCTGCGCCGCGTCGATCGCCTCATCAATCTCCTCTTCGCTTAAATCTCTGCCGTAGTCGACGTTTTTGCGGACGGTATCGGAGATCAGAAATCCATTCTGGAACGCCGCGCCGAACTTTGCACGAAGTTCCTTGAGGGTATAGCTCTTGACATCTTTTCCGTCGATGAGGACTCTCCCCTTCCCGACGTCATAAAAGCGCATCATCAGGGCGACGAGGGTGGATTTTCCGCTGCCCGTCGCGCCGATGACGCCGAGCGTCTGTCCGGGTTTGAGTGCAAAGCTTACGTTTCTCACATCGTCCTTCACGCCGTTGTAAGAAAAACTCACGTCATCAAAGACGATCTTATAGGATTTATCTCCCTCGGGAAGTTCCTCGACGGTCTCCCCCACGTCGAGATCGAGGACCTTTGCGATGCGGGCAGCAGAAGCAGAGCCTCTCGAAATGACGACGAAAATTTTACTGAGCGCGATCATGGCGTTCAAAATGATGACAAAGTACTGCAAAAACGCGAGAATGGTCCCCGTCTTCTTGCCGTATACCGCGCCGACGACGATGACAGCGACAAGCCCGAGGTTCAAAATCAGCGTCGCAAGCGGGTTTGAGAGCGAGTTGAGGCGGTTCGCACGGAACTCCCTTGAGGCGAGGTCCTTGACGGTCCCGTCGAATTTCTCCGTCTCGTACTCCGTCTTGCCGAGCGCCTTGATGATCCTGACGCCCGTGATATTCTCCTGCAGGTCGCGGACCATGACGTCCTGCTTCTTCTGCACGTTTGAAAAGAGCGGAACGCTCTTTCTTGTGATGAGGGATACGACGATCCCTACGATGGGAACGCAGGCGAGCAGGACGAGCGCGAGGGTCACGTCCCGCCAGAAGGCGAGAATGAGTCCCCCCAAGATGAGAATGGGCGCGCGCACGCCGAGGCGCAGCGTCCGCGCCGTCATCTGGTTGACGTAGTAGCTGTCGCTCGTCAGTCTCGAAATCAGGGAGGGAACGCCGATCTCGTCCGTCTGCTTGCTGCTCAAATAGCAGGTCTTTTGAAAGAGGTCGTACCTTAAATCGTGCGTCATGTTGCCCGAGGACTTGACGGTCAGCCGGTTCGCAAAGATATTCCCAAGGAGCGCCGTCAGCGAGCAGACGACCATAAGGACGCCCGAGATCACGATCATGCGGATTTTGACGTCCGAAGAGAGCGCGGCATTTGTCGCCACGTCGTTGATGACGTACTCGAGAAGGAGCGGCAAAAAGAGCTCCGCCACCGAGCCGAGCAGCTTCAAAAAGAGTCCCGCCGCGACGCCGCGCCAATAGGGTTTTAGATATTTCAGTGTCTTTTTCAATGGTGAATGCCTTTTTTCCGCCGTGAGATCAGATATGCGCAGAGTTTGTAAATTTCCATGACGACGAGCGGCACGAAGATGAGCCCCAGACCGATGAGAAGGAGTTTCGGCTCGAGGTAGACGAGTCCGAAGATGGAGTTAACGGGCGTAAAGAGTACGAGTGCGACGAGCGCGACCGATACAAGACCCGCCCAATTCAACTTATGATTGGAGAAGGGACCGATCGCAAACAGGGAGCGTTCGGAGCGCATGTTGAAGGACTGAATTACCTGCGAGAGGGAGAGCACCAAAAATGCCATCGTGCGTCCCCCCTCTAACGTTCCCGTCATCTTCTCGCCGAGCTTGAAGCCGATGATGGAGAGCGCCGCGAACATCATTCCCTGCAAAATGATGCGAATGCCGAATCCGTGCGCAAAGATGCCCTCGCTCTTCGGCTTGGGTTTTTTGTCCATGACGTCGGGCTCCACCGCCTCCATGCCGAGCGCGATCGCGGGGAAGGAATCGGTCACGAGATTGATCCACAATAGCTGCATCGAGAGAAGGGGCGAGACATGCCAGATCATCATCGTCAAAAATACGGCGATGACCTCTCCGATGTTGGTCCCGAGCAGATACCCAACCACCTTTTTGATGTTGGAGAAGATCCCTCTCCCCTCTCGGACGGCGTCCACAATGGTCGCGAAGTTGTCGTCCGTGAGGGTCATGTCCGCCGCGCCCTTTGCAACGTCCGTCCCCGTCACCCCCATCGCACAGCCGATGTCGGCGGCCTTGAGTGCGGGAGCGTCGTTGACGCCGTCCCCCGTCATGGAGACGACCTGACCGTTTCGCTGCCATGCCTTGACGATTCGAATTTTATTCTCGGGCGAGACGCGGGCATAGACGGAGATGTGTTCGACTTCCGCGTCGAGTTCGCTGTCCGTCATGGCGTCGAGCTGCGCTCCCGTGATCGCCCTGTCCCCCTCGAGCAGAATGCCGAGTTCTCTCGCGATCGCGGACGCCGTGACGACGTGATCGCCCGTGATCATGACGGGCTTGATCCCCGCCCTGCGGCAAATAGCGACAGCATCTTTCGCCTCCGGTCTCGGCGGGTCGATCATGCCGACGAGCCCCAAAAAGGTGAGGCCACTCTCAAGCGATTCCGAAGTCGGCTCTTTGGGAAGTTCCTCTATCACCTTATAAGAGACCGCGAGCACGCGCAGGGCGTCCGCACTCATGGATTCGGTGAATTTCTTCGCTTTTTCGAGATCGCCCGCAATGCAGCGGGGCGCCATCATGTCGAACGCGCCCTTGACGATGACGACAAATTTTCCGTCGATTTTGTGGACGGTCGTCATGAGTTTGCGGTCGGAATCGAATGGAAGCCCCATGATACGAGGATATTTTTCGTTGAGTTCCTCTTTGGGATAGCCCATTCTGTGGGCGGCAAGGACGATCGCCGTCTCCGTCGGGTCGCCGATGTGCTGAATTTCCTCCCCATGAAAGACCACAGAGCCGTCACAGCAGAGAGAGGCGTACATCAAAAGCTTTTTGACCTGCTCCCCATCTTCCTTTCCGATGACTTGAGGCTCTTCCGCGCCGTCCGTGTAGACTTTTGTCAGCGTCATGCGGTTCTGGGTGAGGGTGCCCGTCTTATCCGAACAGATGACGGACGCGCTTCCGAGCGTCTCGACGGCGGGGAGTCTCCGGATGAGCGCATTTTTCTTGACCATCCGCTGGACGCCGATGGAGAGCACGATCGTGACGATGGCGGGAAGTCCCTCGGGGATCGCAGAGACCGCGAGGGAGACCGCCGTCATGAAAATTTCAAGGGCGGGAATGCCGCTCACGAATCCCACAACGAAGATGACGCCGCAGGCGACGAGCGCGGTGATCCCGAGGTACTTTCCGAGTTTTGCGAGCTTTATTTGCAGAGGCGTCTGTCCCTCTCCCTCCGAATCGAGAAGATTGGCGATCTTCCCCATCTCGGTATCCATTCCGGTGGCGGTCACGACCGCAGTCGCCGTCCCGTAGGCGACGGAACAGCCCGAATAGATCATATTTTTGCGATCTCCGAGGGGTGCACTCGCTTCCACTTCGGCAAGGGCGTCCTTCTCGGAGGGAACGGACTCTCCCGTGAGCGCCGATTCCTCGCATTTGAGTCCCGTACTTTGCAGGAGCCGCGCGTCCGCGGGCACAAAGTCCCCCGCTTCGAGGCGGATGATGTCGCCCGGGACGAGGAGAGAAGCGTCGATGATACTCTCCTGTCCGTCCCTTATGACTTTCGCGTGCGGCGCGGAGAGGTTTTTGAGCGCTTCGAGCGATTTTTCGGCTTTCCCCTCCTGATAGACGCCCATAATGGCGTTCAAAATGACGATGAGAAGAATGAGCGCGGGCTCGAAGAGCTCTCCCCAATTCTGTTCCACGCAGACGATCACAAAGGAGACGATCGCGGCGGCGATCAGAATGAGGATCATCACATCCTTGAACTGATCGAGAAAGCGCATAAAGAGCGACTTCTTCTTGCGCTCTCGCAGCTTATTTTGTCCGTATTTTTCAAGTCTTGCGGAAGCCTCAAAGGAAGAGAGCCCCTCGCGCTCGTCGACGTTCAGCTCCTCTAAAACTTCCTCTTTCTTCCGATCGAAAAAGATCAATTCACTTGCCTCCTAAAAATCGATCTCCTTGGTATTGTCCTCGATAAGGTAACAGAGTTCCTCGTGCGCGGAGACGTCCCCCGCGATCTCCTCTGCGGTGAGTTTTAAGTAATTGACCGTGCCGTTTGCAAGAAGGGTCCTATCCATATTATAGAGGGCGACTTCGGCGGTGCAGAACCGCGGCGAATCCTTCACGATGAGCCCCCTTCCGAGGATCACTTGATCGTAAGGAACGGGCTTTCGGAATTTGGTCTGCATGGAGAGGGTGACGCCGAAGCTCTCCTCGCTCAGCTCCTTCGCCCACAGGGCGCGAAGGCCCATCTCGTCGAGCATGGAGGAAATGAGCCCGCCATGCACTCTTCCCGGATAACTTTGATGCTGCTCCCGATAGGAAAAGAGGGTCATCACGCTGCCGTCCTCCATGGTATAAAAGGGAGCGCGGACGCCGTACTCGTTGTCGAGACCGCACATGATGCACATCTTGCTGTTTCTCTGTTTTTGAATGACTTTCATAAGAATATCCTCTTTTACACGGCCGATTCTGAATCAATACCGTGATTTTTGCCCTTTTGCAGAGTACTATGTCTGACATAGTATCTCTATTTTTCCTGAAAATTTCCGATATTCCGACAGTTTTCCCCTCTTTTGCGCTCTCGGAAAATTCCCATATAAGAAGAAAAATAAATCGGAAATCCCATGTAAAATCGCTTGCATTTTCCGAAAAATTCCCCTATAATAGAAGGGCATTCGGAAATTATCTGCTCCTGTGGCTCAGTCGGTAGAGCGATTGATTCGTAATCAATAGGTCAGCGGTTCAAGTCCGCTCAGGAGCTCCAGTAAGGCTGCTTTCAAGGCAGCCTTTTTTCATATATTTTTTCCCGCGGGAACGAAGAGTTCGACCTGTTTTTCAAGCACGGTCATCTCCGCATTTCCGCTCTCTCCCCTCTCGCCGTCGAGGTCCCAGACCACCCCGTCCGAAGTTTTCACGGTCACTCTGTTTCCGTTCATGTACAGAATGTCCCGCTTTCGGATCTTGCAGCCGAAGACAAACAGCGAGGCGACGGAAAAGAGTGCGCCGATTCGTCTCAAAAGATTTGGCCGTTCCACCTGTTTGATGATGGCAACTTCGAGGTTGCCGTCCTTCATGCTGCCCTTGCGGTTGATGGGAAAGCCCGCGACCGATTTTCCGTTCATGACGAGGACGAGCACGGCGTGGGTCTTCACCATCTCCTCGGGCGTCGTCACTTCGACGGGAAAGACGTCGAGTTTTAAGTTGTGTTTGACCGCCTCGAGCGCATAGGCAAGCGCGCCTAAGGCCCTCTTTTGCTTTTGCGAAGTGTGATAGGTCGCCCCTGTGAACGCGCCCGCCGCGGCGATGTACATTGCATAGCGGTTTCCGATCTTCATGCAGTCGAGCAATTCGCTATGCCCGCGCGTGATGACCTTTAAGGCGCCCTTCACCCTCCGCGGAATTTTGAGCGAACGCGCGATGTCGTTGACGGTGCCCGAGGGAATGTAGCCGAGCGGAATTTTTCTGCCGTCGAGCGCAGTCAAAACATTGTTGAAGGTCCCGTCTCCGCCCGAAAAGACGATCGCATCGTAATTTTCCGCATCCCTTTTGATCTTTCCCTCAAAATCCTCCGGGCTCTTCGTCTCGTACAGCTCGACGCTGCCGAATTTCTCCCTTAAGACCTTTTCGATATAAGAAAGTTTTTTCTTGATTTTTCCCTTTCCGCTGTTCGGGTTGAAGATAAAGAGGGCGTTCATGCTTTCATTATAAACTTTTTTTCGGGACTTGACAAGAAAATTTCGGCCTCTCGCTAAGATTGGCAGATATCAATGCAAATCTCCCACATTTCGACAACCGTGTTCCATTATAATTGTGTCACAAGAAAAGGAGAAGACATGAATATTCGTTTTTCCGTTTGCGCGGCGCAGGGCACGGTGATGACGGCAGCCATGATCGCGCTCTTCGTCGTGATGGCGCTCACCGTTCTGACGCTGTTCGCGCTGATATTTTTAAGTTACGAAAAGAACCAAGCCCCCAAGGAGGAAGAAAAGCCCCTTCCCCCCGAGGAGCCGGAAGTCATCTACATGTCCCGACAGACGCCCGTCTATTGGATCGAGCCGGGACCCGAACCGGAGCCCATAGAAAAGCTCGTGCCGGTGCCCGTCGTCGTGCCCTTTGCCGAGGAGGAGTCCTTCGAAAGCGGTGCGGTGCGCTATGACAGGAGCTTCACGGCGAAGCTCATCCAATCGGACGACGCGACAAAGCACCGCTACACGCAGCTCAAAAACTTTCTTTTAAGCTTTTCGAAGGTCAAGGACAAGACGAGTTGGAAACACGAGAGCTTCCGCTGCGGCAGAGAGGTCGTCGCGACCCTTCTCTTCCGCGGAAAGACGCTCTGCGTCGTCTTCCCCCTCTCCGCGGAGGAACTTAAAGAGAGCAAATACCGCGTGGAGTCCTTCGGCGAGGAAACCGGGCGGTGTCTCTATCGCATCAAGAGCGATCTTCGTCTCCGCTATGCAAAGGAGCTGTATGAGAGCATTCTTTTAAATCTCGGCTCTTTCAGAATCGAGCGGGAATCGGTGGATTATTTCCTTCCCTATGAGGGCGTCGTCGAGCTCATCGACAAGGGACTCGTCAAGCGGAAGATCACCACGAGGGCGACGGAGGAGTTCTTAAAATCGCAAAAGGAGAACACAGAGCTTGCGCTCATCAGCTGAGTTTCCCCTTATAAAAGGTGGCGAGTCCCCCCTCGCTCGTCTCGCGGTAGCGGACGTTGATGTCCTTTCCCGTCTCGTACATGGCTTTGATGACAAAGTCGAGGGAGAGTTTTCTCGTTCCCGTCAAAACCTTGGCAAGTTCCGCGCTTGAAATGGCGCGGAGCGCGGCAACCGCATTGCGCTCGATACAGGGGATCTGCACATACCCCCCCACGGGATCGCAGGTGAGCCCGAGCTGATGTTCGAGTGCGATGCCTGCGGAGTACTCCACCTTTTGAATTTCCATATTGAACAGCGTGCAGACCGCCGCGGCAGCCATCGCCGTCGCCGTGCCGATCTCCGCCTGACAGCCCGCCTCCGCCCCGCTGACGGAGGCATTTTGCTTGACGGTAACCCCCACAAGTCCCGCAGCGGCGAGTGCCGAAGCGATTTTTTTGTCCGAATAGCCGTATTTTCGGCTCAGACTGAAGAGGACTGCGGGCAAAACGCCGCTCGCGCCGCAGGTCGGCGCGGTGACGATCGTCCCGCCGCTCGCGTTCTCCTCGCTCGTCGCGAACGCAAAGGCGCACAGGTGACGGTTTTCCCGCATCTGCGGCTCCTCCTCGTCCTCGACCGCCTCGAGCAAGATCTTCGCCTTGCGCTCCACTTGAAGGGCTCCCGGGAGCACCCCCTCCGCCTTGAGTCCCCTCCGGATCGCCTCCTTCATCGTCTTCCAGATGTAGAGGAGAAAATCTTCGATCCCGCTGTCCTCGAAGTTGAAGACGACCTGTTCGAGCGGACAGTTCCGATCGGCGCAGTAGTCGGCGATCTCCTGAAAATTCTTGAAGGGATAGACCTCTCTCTTTCCCGTCTCCGGCTCTCCGTCCACGCGGATGGAGCCCCCTCCGACGGAGATATACCGCTTCTTCCCAAGCAATTTTCCCTCTCCGTCGAACGCCTCGAAGTCGACGACGTTGGGATGGGGAAGCTCCCTCGTCTCATGGTCAAAGATGACCTCACAGGATTTGGGCGCAAACGCCTTGATGATGCTCTCGTCGGTCAGATGCCCCTTCCCCGTTGCGGCGAGGGAGCCGAAGAGGGTCGCGCGGAAGCGGGCAGCAAGCGGATACCTTCCCGCAAAATCGACCGCAGCGCGCTGCGGCCCCATCGTGTGGGAACTCGAAGGTCCCGCCCCCACTTTATACAATTCTCTCAGCGATTCCATATTTGTTTGGTCCTTTAAATTTTCGAAAATTTGCACACACTTTCTTCGTATGATTTTACTCTATGTCTTATTGACGGTCTATATCTTAGCGATCAACTTCTATTCCTTCCGTCTCGTGAAGACCCAGCGCGACGAATTTGAGGCGGGCGGCGAACCGGGAGGCAGGGACGGAAAACTCATCCTTGCGGCGATCTTGGGCGGCGCAACGGCGGTCTACATCACGATGTTCGCCATGCGCTTCCGCCTCGGGAACCTCATTCTCATGATCTTGATGCCCGTCCTCGCCGTGCTGAACATCTACGCCTTCTATCTCGGTTTTCGATCCGTCTGGATGTATCTGTGATTCCGAGTCATTATATCACAACGGGATCCAAAAAGGCAAGCAGCAGAAAATCTTTACTTGTCCTTTTTTTCGTCCGATTTCTGCTTGATGACAAGAAAGAGAGAGACCATTTCCCATATGAGGGCAAGCCCGAGCACGATCATAAGAAGAATGTAAAAGGTCTGCGTCATTTTCGGATATCCGTCCTTGATCGCATAGACCAAGACCCCCGCCAAGGGAACAAAGATATAGAGCAACGTTATGATCTGCGACCGCACGGACGACGTATGAAATTTTTGATAGAGCGCGGCAGCAAGATAAAAGAGGGCGTAGAAGAGCCACAGAATCATCTCGTTCAGAAATCCATAGATAAAAAACTGGCATGAGGTAATGACAAACAAGCTCCCCGCCAATGCGATTTTGAAATATTTCATGGACTTTCGCTCCCCTGCTCTTTCTCGATTTGATTATATCATGAAAATCAGAAAAACACAAGAAGATAAAGACCGTCTTTTTCGATGTCATTCCGAGCGCAGTCGAAGGCGCGTCGTCTTATTGAGAATCCATACGCGCCTCACGAGCCTTTAGGCGAGTAAAGTGAGCGTAGCGAACGTGAATCCCCTAAGCAAGCGACGAGGCGTTCTCAAATTCTACAATGCCATGTCAAATTTATGTAATTTTTTTGTGAAAATATAAAAATAATTCTTGACAAAACGGTGAAAGGAAAGTATAATGGAATAGAACCTATAGGAGGTGATAAAATGAGAAAAAGATTTCTTTCAATCACGTTGATTCTTGTGTTGACTTTCGTCTTCGCGGGGATTTTCGCGGGTTGCGAGTGCGAGCATGAATACGGCGCATGGGAGACCCTCTCGGCTGCGACCTGCGAGAAGAGCGGGTCGAAAGAGCGCGTCTGCCAAAAGTGCGGCAAGGTCGAAACCGAAGAAATCGCCGCCTTGCAGCACCTCTTTGATGAAAATTTCACGACCGACGTCGAGCCCACCACGCAAAGCGAGGGGGAGCGTTCCCGCCACTGCCTGCATGAAGGTTGCAATGAGAGAACGGACGTTCAGAAGATCGATAAACTCGAGGACAAAACGGAGCAACAGACTCCTCCTCCCGAAACCGAGGAGCCCGAGGACCCCGTGCCTGAGGATCCCGTTCCCACGGACCCTGTCCCCGAGGATCCTGTGCCTGAAGAGCCCGAGGAACCCGAAGAGCCCGAAGAGCCTGAGAACCCCGTTTCCGAGGACCCAGTGCCTGAAGAACCCGAAGAGCCCGAAGAACCCGAGGAGGAGTTGATCAACTATCGGATCTATCTCAACCGTTGGAACGGGTACAAGTTTTACTACGATGGTCCCGAAGACAATCCCGTGATCAGCATCTACGACAGCGAAGGGAATCAGGTCTTCAGCGACGCAATCGGCGCCCATTCTGCTTCGAGCGACGAACAGGAGTACTTCATGCGGGATATTCCGCTTCCGAAGGGGGATTACACGATCAAGATCGACAAAATAGCCCAAGGATTTGTCTATGAGGACTCCTATCCGATCTCCCTCAGTGACGGCACTGAGCCCTACGACACGGAGGACAAATATCCGACGGTGGACATTCGTCTCGACTGCGATATGAGTCAAGGCCAGGAAAAGATCGAGGTCGGTACCGTAGTGAAAGATAATTTCACTTTCCCCACCATTAACAAGGGAGAGGGAACTGTCAACGTCACGCTCAAAGAGATTCTTCATCAATGACTGGGATAATAAAGAGAAAACTCTGAGCGGGATCAGAGAAATCTTCAACTATGACCCCGACAGCGAACAAGTCTATGTTGTCTGCGACAAGCAGGATCCCATCATCAAGAGTAAAATCGTGGTCGATAACCGTGTTCCCCGCAATTTCTTTATCGACAAAGAGGGATATGTCTCGAGAATGCTAGGGGGAGTAGCCGAGGAGCGGTTGGAGCGCGTCATCAAATACAATACGACCGAAAACCGTACGGTCTGCGGAAAGCTCTATTACGACGCCGAGAAGAAAGAGACTGAGACTGAAACCCTTTATCCCATTCCCGAAGCGGATATTTCCAAGAGAAGATATTGATTTGTCATTCTGATCATGCGCCCCGCGGCTTCGCCGCGGGGCGCCGTCGCCTTCGACGCACTAAATACCGATGTCATTCTGAGCGGAGTGTCGCGCAGCGGCACGAAGTCGAAGGCGCGTCGTCTTATTGAGAATCCATACGCGCCTCACGAGCCTTTAGGCGAGTAAAGTGAGCGCAGCGAACGTGAATCCCCTAAGCAAGCGACGGGACGTTCCTAATAATGTTTACCGACTCCTGCAACGACCGGGGGGATCCATTCGACTCCGTGTTGCTCCGCAACACTCCGCTCAGGATGACAGAAAGACAAGCATGTAAAAAGCATATCATCCTGAGCGTAGTGGCGCAGCCGCTCCGCTCAGGATGACGTCGGAAGACAGAAATGCGCCGCCCGCGAAAGCGGGCGGCGCATGAAAAATGCAGAAATCAATGAATGATATGGAATCCGCTCTTTTCGAGGGTGGATTTGATGTTTTCGATGTGTTCGAAGCTGCCGGTCTCGAGTTCGAGTTTCAAATAACAGGTATCGACGTCGCCGTCGGCGGCGAGCCGCTCGTGCTGGGCGGAGATGACGTTCGCCCCCAACTTTGCGACGCACTGAAGGGCCTCGCTGAGCTGTCCCGGGGTATCCTTGAGCTGGATCGTGATGAGGCAGCGGCGGCCGCTGTTCAAAAGTCCCTGTGTGATGACGCGGGAGAGGCGGTTGACGTCGATATTTCCGCCCGAAATGATACAGCAGACCTTCTTTCCCTTGATGGGAAGTTTGTTGTACATCGCCGCGGCGAGCGAGATGGCGCCCGCGCCCTCTGCGATGAGTTTCTTCTTTTCAAGTAAGGTCAAAATCGCGGTATACAGTTCCCCTTCGTTGACCGTGAAGATGTCGTCCACATACTTCTTGGTGAGGTCGAAGGTGAGCCGTCCCGGTTCCTTGACGGCGATGCCGTCCGCGAGCGTGTTGACGGATGCGAGGCGGATCGCCCTGCCCTCTTTGATGGAATTGTACATGCTCGAGGCGTTGGACGCCTGTACGCCGTAAACTTTAATGTCCGGTTTAATTTGCTTTGCGGCATAGGCGACGCCCGAGATCAGTCCCCCTCCGCCGATCGGCACGACGATCGCGTCCATGTCGGGACGCTCCTCCAAAATTTCGAGGGAGAGAGTCCCCTGTCCCGCGATGACGTCCTCATCGTCGAAGGGATGGATGAAGGTGTAGCCGTGTTCCTTCTGAAGTTCGACCGCACGCTGGTAGGCGTCGTCATAGACGCCGTTCACGAGGCAGATCTCCGCGCCGTAGCTTCTGGTCGCCTCGATCTTGGAGATGGGCGCACCCGCAGGCAGGCAGATGAGCGCGTGGATCCCGTTCCGCTGCGCGGCGAGCGCAACGCCCTGCGCATGGTTGCCCGCAGAACATGCGATGACCCCCCTCTTCTTCTCCTCGTCGGTGAGCTGGGAAATTTTATAGTACGCCCCTCTCACTTTGAAGGAGCCCGTGATCTGCAAGTTCTCCGTCTTGAGATAGACTTCGTTGTCGCATTCGATGGGCATATGTAAGATGTCGGTATTGTTGATCACTTCGCGCAATACTTGTTCCGCGTTTTTGACTTTATCCAGTGTAAGCATGATTTTTTATTCCTCCATATTCACATCCGAAGAATGTGCACATAAATACAAAATTGCCGTCAGCGTCTTGGAATCGGTGATCTTCCCCTCTTCGCAAAGTTTCTTTGCCTCTTTCAGGGGAAGAAGGACGACGCTCAGAAACTCGTCCTCGTCCAGATGCTGCTTTCCCTCGCGGACTTCTTCCGCAAGATAGATATAGATGATCTCGTTCGTATACCCCGGGGAGGGATACAGACGGAAGAGAAGGGTCATCTTTCCCGCAACGAGCCCGGTCTCTTCCTCGAACTCGCGCATGGCGGCCGAAAGCGGCTCTTCCCCGCGGTTGAGTTTCCCCGCGGGAATTTCGAGAAGCTCCTCTCCGTATGCGTAGCGATATTGGCGGACGAGGACGATCTTCCCCTCTTTTTCGCAGAGGATCGCCGCCCCGCCGGGGTGCTCGACGATCTCCCGCTTTCCGGGCTTGCCGTTTTCGAGCAAAACTTCGTCGCAGCGAAGGTTGACGACCTTGCCGCTGTAGATCGTATTCTTTTTGACTGTCTTTTCCATATAATTATAAGTCGCCCGCGAGCGCGATAAACACGCCGCTGCTCTCATCCATGATATTTAAATACTGCAGAAAGTAAAGATACCCGCACAGAAGCGCTCGGATCGCGGGGACGTCCTTCTTGTCGATGGCGAAGGAGAGCTCCGTGAGCATGGTGGAACCTGCAATGAAGTCCTCCCGCGGAAGGGAGAGCCCCGTAAGCCGCGCATGTTCCTCGGCGGCTTTCTGCGAGAGTGCGTCGAGGACTCCCTCATTCCGTCTTTGATAATATCCCTCGAAGCGGCGGACGCTCGTGGGGAAGCAGCCGCGGAGAATGTCGCGGAAGGGACGAAGGAAGGTCGCCGTGAACCGCTCGTAGGAGGCGGTCAGGGAGCCGTCCACATAGAAATACCTGAGCAGAAATTCATTTGTCTTGAGCGTTCCGTTCTCGATCTCTGCGAAAATGCAGAAGACGAAGGCGACGAGTTCCTCATCGGTTGAGGGAAGGTAAGCCTCTCCCCGCAAGATCGGCGAACGCTCGGGGGGGATCAGGTATCTTCTCTTTGCCGCGGGGTAGTCGAAATTTTCGAGAACGGCGCCGAAGAGCCCCGTCAGCTCTTCGCTGACGGCAACGGCTCTCATCATGTCGTCGATCTTCTTGTCGGCAAGAATGTGCTTGCCCTCGATGAGTTCGTCGCAGGCGTTGAAAAAGCGCCAAAGTGCGGTATTTTGATCTTCCATGGCGGTATCCTTTTGGGTGTTCGGAGCAGAGTTTTCTCCGCCCGACTACTATTATAGCACAAATCCTCGGAGAATGAAAAGATTTTGGGGAAAATATCTTGATTTTCTCAGAAAAATTTGCTATAATAACTTAAACTTCTTTTTTTGTCGGGAAAATCATGCAGATAAAAGGCGAGACCTCGGTCAACAAGTTAATATTGCTCTTCGTCTTCGACAAGATGGAGTGTTCCCTCTCGGAGCGCATCATTCTCGACATGTGTACCTCGTCGAACGACTGGATCAACTACATGGACTGCGTGGTGCTCCTTCAAAAACTGTTGACGGACGGATTTATCTGCGAGACGCCGGGCGGCGACGACCCTCTCTACACCATCACTCCCGAGGGCAGGGAGACGCTCGCGAATTTCTACATCAATATCCCGCGCAGCACGCGGGAGGAGATTTCCCGCTTCGTCAAGAACTTCGGCGCGAAATATCGCAACAAGCAGGAATGCAAGGCGGACTACTTTCAGAACAAGGACGGCTCCTATACGGTCTTTCTTCGCATTCTCGCCCCCGTCCAGCCCATGCTGGAACTCAAATTCGTCGTTCCCGACAAGAAGACGGCGAACTGCATCTATAAGCAATGGGAAGACAAGGCTTCGGACTTGTATTCGGCGGTATATGAAACTTTGGTAGATTAAAACGTGAGGTAATATTTATGGTAGTGTATTCCACAAAGGGAACCTGTTCCAAGCAGATCGTCTTCGACTTAGACGACGAGAAGCGCATCCACAATCTGAAATTCATCGGCGGCTGCAGCGGCAACCTGCAGGGGATCAGCAAACTCGTCGAGAACCGAAAGGCGGAAGACGTCATTCCCCTTCTGAAGGGGATCCGATGCAAGCAGAATACGTCCTGTCCCGACCAGCTCGCCCGCGCCCTCGAGGAACAGCTCAGAGAAATTCCCGAATAATGTTCAAGCCCCGAAATAAGCGGGGCTTTTTCATGCTCACGCCATTTTAAGGATATTTTGATAAATTTCGGTGTCCTCGGGCAGGAAGGTGTTGAAGATGATCTTCATCTTGCTTTCGGGACGGTGCAGCTTCCAGCCGATGACGGCGCCAGCGGCGATCTCCGCAGCCTCCGCACGGGGAAAATTGAAGACCCCCGTCGAAATACAGCAGAAGGCGATCGAGGAAAGACCCATCTCCTCCGCGAGGTTCAGACAGGAGAGGTAGCAGGACCGAAGGGAAAGCCGCTCCTCTTCGCCGACCGTCCTTCCCACCCGCGGGCCGACGGAATGAATGACGTATTTCGAGGGCAGATTGTAGGCAAGTGTGATCTTGGCGTCCCCCGTCTCCTCCTCCGTCCCCTGCAATGCCATGATCCTGGCGCAGTCACGCCGAAGCTGCATTCCCGCGCGGGAATGGATGACGTTGTCGATGCAGTTGTGCCCGGGGATAAAACAGCCCAAAAGTTCGCTGTTGGCGGCGTTGACGATCGCATCACTGTCGAGCGTCGTGATGTCCCCCTGCCAAAGGGAAATGCCGTACTTGAGTTCGGGAATGTCCGCGATCTTCACGATCCCCCGCTCAAGGGTCTGCGTGTAGAGCAGTCTGTCCTGAAGGGACAGAATCTCGTCGGGGACGGGCAAGGGACGCCGCTCGTTCATGTAAGCGCGAAGGAGGGAGCACTTCTTTTCATAGCCCGCGCTGAAGGCGGCGATCATTCCCCTCTCCCGCAGAAGAAATTTTAAGAGCACGTTGCAAATTTCGTTTTTCTCCTCTTCGGTTGGAATGGGTTCGGGGCGAGGGGCGGGATTTAAATCGATCACCCCTCTGTATTCGTCCAATGTAAGCATAGTCCTCCTTTTTGGGGCGGGGGTTCCCGTCCATTCGACTGTCAAATTTTACCGACCGGAAAAAGCTTGCAATTTTGTCTTTTCTACGCTATAATGGAAATATGGAAAAAATAGAACAAGGCGACGTCGCGATCAAGCGCTATCCCTTCCAATTCACCACACTCATGAAAGTCCTCTTTTTTCTGGGACTTCTCCTTGCCGCCGCGGGCTTCGGGCTCACGCTCTGGAGATTCATGGTCTTTCTCAAAGAAGATGCAGGCTCCTTCTACAGCTGGCTGCAATACATCATCCTCTTCTTTGTCAGCCTCTTTCTGATCGCCCTCATCATCTCCATGCTCATTCGCTCGCAGTATCTGCTCACGGGGACGCACCTCATTCTGCAATTCGGATTCATCAAGCAGAAATTCGCCATCAAGGACTTCTACTCGGTGCATTTGTTCAAGGGAATGAACAAACTCGCCGTCTATTTCGACGATTTCAAGACGAAGTACATGATGATCGTCATTCGCGAGAAGTGGTACGACGACTTCATTCAGACCCTCATGGAGCGCAAACCGGGGATCGGCGTCTCCTACTCGACCAAAGAGGAAGAGGACGAGATCAAAAAGAAAAAGTAAGAGGATTTGTTTAAAACAGACACGCTTGTTACCGAATAAAAAGCGTTAAAGGGTTTGGGATGCATCGCAAGCATCCCAACATTTTTTTGCGCTACTTTTTTGTATGCGTAAAAAAGTAGCAATGCAAGACTTGCAGAAAAGACAGTGCTCAAGCGGCTTACCGCTTATACGTCCGTCTGACATTCAAGACAATCTTTAAGCGATTTTGCTTATTTTTCGCTGCAAAATTCCACTTTCTTGCCCTCGAGAATGAGGTTCGTCGTGCGGACGGCGCACATTTTTCCGCACATGGAGCAGGAATGCCGCTCGCTCGGCGGGGTACTCTCGAAGTACGCCCTCGCCTTCTCGGGGTCGAGCGCGATCTTGAACATCTCCTCCCAGTCGAGCTTGTGCCTTGCCTCCGCCATCTGATCGTCCCGCTCCCGCGCATGGGGAACTCCCTTTGCGATGTCCGCGGCGTGCGCCGCGATGCGGCTCGCAATGATCCCCTCCTTGACGTCGGAGAGGTCGGGAAGGCGCAGATGTTCCGCGGGGGTCACATAGCAGAGGAAGTCCGCTCCGCTCGCCGCTGCGATCGCGCCGCCGATCGCCGAAGTGATGTGATCGTACCCGGGCGCAATGTCCGTCACAAGGGGGCCCAAAACATAGAAGGGCGCGCCGTGGCAGATGCGCTTTTGCAGCTTCATGTTCGCTTCGATCTCGTTCATCGCCATGTGTCCGGGTCCCTCCACGAGGACCTGGACATTTCTCTCCCAAGCCCGCTCAGTGAGTGCGCCGAGTTCGATGAGCTCGGAAATTTGACCCGCGTCGCTGCTGTCGTCGATACAGCCGGGGCGAAGCGCGTCTCCGAGGCTGATCGTCACATCGTACTCATTGAGAATGTCGAGCACTTCGTCATAGTATTCGTAGAAGGGATTTTCATTTCCCGTCATCATCATCCAGGCAAAGAGAAGAGACCCTCCGCGGGAGACGATGTTCATCTTTCTCTTGTCCCGCATGAACGCCTCGACCGCGCGGCGGTTGATCCCCGCATGAATGGTCATGAAGTCGACGCCCTCCTCGGCGTGCGCCTGCACGACGCGCAGGAAATCCTTCGCGGAAATTTCGAGAAGGTCCTTTTCGAGATAGCCGATCGCGTCATACATGGGCACGGTGCCGATCATCGCCGGGGACTTTTTGATGAGCTCGCGGCGGAAGGTGTTCGTCTTGCCGTAGTTGCTCAGATCCATAATCGCCTCCGCGCCGAATTTCAGCGCCATGTCCACCTTCTGCATTTCGACGTCGTAATTTTTGCAATCCCCCGAAATTCCGAGGTTGACGTTGATCTTCGTCCTCAAGCCCTTTCCGATCCCCTCCGCGGAGAGCGAAGTATGATGGATGTTGGCGGGGATCGCAACCGTCCCCTCCGCGACGTTTTGACGAATGGTCTCCGCGCTCGAAAACTCCTTCTTCGCGACGAGCTCCATTTCGGGCGTGATGATCCCCTTCTTCGCCGCTTCCATCTGTGTCTTATAATTCCTCATAAATTACCTTCCCTGATGATTATTTTCCGCAGCCTTCAAAAAACGGCTGTCAATGTCAAATGCGTGATTCATAGGCCCCCTGCCCTTTCCAAGGTCGAGCCCAAACGCGATCGCGCCCGCAACAAACTCCTTTGCAAGTGTTACGGATCCCAAAAGCGTAAATCCCTTGGCAAGATTCGATGCGATCGCACTCGAGAGCGTACACCCCGTGCCATGCGTGTTGGGATTTTTTATCCTCTCCCCCTTGAGCCACTGCGAGCCGCTCTTACAATAGAGCAAGTCGTCCGCGCCCCCCTCGCCGTGCCCGCCCTTGATGAGAACGGCACAGCCGAATTTTTCAAAGAGGCGCTTTGCGGCTTTTTCGCGCTCTTCCGTCGAGCGAATGGTCACTCCCGAAAGCGTCTCCGCCTCGGGCAGATTGGGCGTGATGAGCGTCGCAAGCGGAAAAAGCTCATCTTGCAAGGCTTTTTCCGCCTCTTTTTCGAGAAGTCTCTTCCCCGAAGTCGAGATCATGACGGGATCGACGACGATGTTTCTTATTTTATACTCCCGCAAGAGCTCCGCTGTAATTAAAATGAGCTCTTTCGAATACATCATGCCGATCTTGACGGCGGCGGGCAAGATGTCCGAGAGGACGCATTCAAGCTGTCGGCGGAAAAATTCGGACGGCACTTGAAAGACGTCGAAGACGCCGAGCGTGTTTTGCGCCGTGAGCGCTGTTGGAACCGCCATCGCATAGACGCCATTTAAAGTCATCGTCTTGAGGTCCGCCTGAATGCCCGCTCCGCCCGACGGGTCGCTTCCCGCGACAGAGAGGACGGCCTTCATGAAAGATCTCCCAATTTGCGGCAGAAGGACTTTGCCGCTGCCTGCACGTCGCTTGCCGAAAAGACGGCAGAGCAGACCGCAACGCCCGCGATCTTCGCCCCCTTGAGTCGCAGAACATTTTCCCCCGTGATCCCGCCGATCGCGAACACGGGAATCGAGACCGCAGAGCAAATTTCATCGAGGTCCTTTAAGGTGATGGCAATTGCCTCGGGTTTTGTGGGCGAGGGAAAGACGGCTCCGACGCCAAGATAGTCCGCTCCCTCCCGTTCCGCCTGCAAGGCGCGGGCGGGCGTCTTTGCGGTCGATCCGACGAGAAGTTTCGGATACATTCCCTTAATTTCCTTGACGGAGGAATCCTCCGCGCCGACATGCACGCCGTCCGCACCGCTCTCGAGCGCGACGCGCACACTGTCATTGATGATGAGGGGCACGCCGTACTTCTTGCACAGCCGCTTCACTTCCCGTCCCTCGCGCAGATATTGCTCAAATGGCACATTCTTCTCCCTCAGTTGCAGGAGTTTGACGCCGCCCTTGAGCGCATCCTCGATTTTTTTGTAAAATTCCTCCTCGCGCTCCCTTCGGTCGGTGATGGCGTAGAGGATCTTTTGATTTTTCATAACCCTTCCCGCAGTTTTCGAAAGTATTCTTTCGGATCGTCGCAGAGCATTGCGCCGCTCATGACGCAGGCGCCCGCAGCCCCCCTCTCCCTTACTTCATGAATGTTCTCCGCACAGATCCCGCCGATCGCATAGACGGGGATTCTTACACTTTTACAAACTTGCTCCAAAAATACGAGCCCCCGCGCGGGGACGCCGCGCTTGCAGTTTGTCTCGAAGATGTGTCCCGCCGTGAGATACCCCGCGCCAAGCTCCTCCGCCCGCCTCGCCTCCTCGATGGAATGACAGGAGACGCCGATCGTCTGAAAGCAACTTTTTTCCCTCTCTTCGAGCTTAAAAAAGTCCGAAAGTGGGAGATGTATCGCGTTTTTGCCCAATTCGAGGGCAATTTCGACAAAGGTATGCGGGACGATGGGAAGTCCCTCGAGCCCCTTACAAAGGGCAAGATATTGCTCTTCGTCAAGCTCCTTTTCCCGCAATATAATACTGTCTACTCCCGCGGATGCGATTTTTTCGAGCCGTTCGCGAAAATCCTCTTTGACGAGGGCGCGGTTTGTGACGCAGAGGAGTTTAAACATACAGGTAGTCGTTTAAAACGGGCTGCAAGCCCTCCTCCTCGATGTCCCGATACATATTTTCGAGGCTCCTGCCGTCCGAAATTTCGAACTGTTCGTCCCCCTCTTTTCCGGAACTCTCCCCCTTGTACTTCTTCTCGTGGTCGCCGACGCCCGTCGAGACGCCCGCGGAAATCTTGGTCGCCGCAATTTTGACCGCCCCATTGCGAAAGTTTGCGCTCTCGCGGGAGGAAACGGTGATCCCGACGTAGGGCAAAAAGATGCGGTAGGCGCACAAAATCTGTAGAAGCTGCCTCTCATGCACGTCGAGCGGGCTGATCTTGTCGTTGTTGATGATGGGACGAAGTCTCGGACAGGACAGCGAAAACTCCGCATGGGGGTATTTTCTCTGCAAAAAGTAGACATGGAGCGCACTTGCGAGGGCGTCCTTGCGGAAATCGGCAAGTCCCAAGAGCGCCGAAAAGGCGACTCCCCGCATTCCCGCCATGAGCGCACGCTCCTGCGCGTCGAAGCGGTACGGAAAGACCCGCTTGTGCCCCAAAAGGTGCATCTTCTCGTACTTTTCCAAATCGTAAGTCTCCTGAAAGACGGTCACATAGTCGGCGCCGCACTCATGCAGGTAGCGGTATTCGTCCGTGTTGACGGGATAAATTTCGAGCCCCACCATGCGGAAGTACTTCCGCGCCGTCTTGCAGGCCTCGCCGATGTAGGAAATGTCGCTCATCGAGCGGCTCTCCCCCGTGAGGAGAAGAATTTCCTCCATGCCCGAGTCTGCAATGACTTTCATCTCCCGCTCGGCTTCCTCGGGAGAGAGCTTGAGCCGCTTGATATCATTGTAGCAGTTGAAACCGCAATAAATGCAATAATTTTCGCAATAATTTGCAAGGTAGAGCGGCGTAAAGAGGTAGACGTTGTTGCCGAAATGCTTGCCCGTCTCCTCTCTCGCCCGCTGCGCCATCTCCTCGAGCAGAGGCCCCGCGGCGGGAGAGAGCAGTGCCTGAAATTCCTCGATCCCGCAGCGCTCCTTTTCGAGCGCACGCCTGACGTCCTTGACCGTATAGCGGGAAGGATCGTAGGCCTTCATCGCGGACAGGACCTTCTCCCGCACGTCCGAGGAGATGACTTCCATCTCCGGAAAGTAGGACATGGGGTCGGATCTTGCGGCGGGATCCGTCTCGAGACGATGTTTTTTTTCGAGCGCTTCTTTGGAAAGACGCTTGGAATCGACGAAAAATTGATTTTCCATAGGATCACTCCCGCAGAAATCCCGTCAGCGGGTCGGATGCGGACGCGCCGCGGGAGAGCACTCTGCCGAGTCCCGAAAGATACGCCTTTCTGCCCGCCTCGATCGCCTGACGGAAGGCGGACGCCATCATGGGAAGGTCCCCTGCCGTCGCCAGCGCGGTGTTCGCCATGATCGCGGCAGCCCCCATCTCCATCGCCTCGCACGCCTGCGAAGGCCTTCCGATCCCCGCGTCCACGATGACGGGAAGATCGATCTCATCGATAAGAATTTGAATAAATTCGCGCGTCGCAAGCCCCTTGTTGGAGCCGATGGGAGCGGCGAGCGGCATGACCGCGGCAGCCCCCGCATTCACGAGGTCCCGCGCGACGTTGAGGTCGGGATACATATAGGGAAGGACGACAAACCCCTCTTTCGCGAGAATTTCGGTCGCCCGAATCGTCTCAAAGTTGTCTGGAAGCAGATACTTGGAGTCCCGCATGATCTCGATCTTGACAAACTCCCCGCAGCCGATCTCCCGCGCGAGCCGCGCAATGCGGACCGCCTCCTCGGCGTTGCGTGCGCCGCTCGTATTTGGAAGGAGGGTCACGCCCTTGGGGATATAGTCGAGAATGTTCTCATGCTCCTTGGTGTTCGCCCTGCGCACTGCAAGGGTGACCATCTGTGCGCCGCCGTCCTTGACGGCCGCCTCGATCAGATGAAGGGAATACTTCCCCGAGCCGAGAATGAATCTCGACGAAAAACTGTGTCCCCCCAAAATCAATTCATCCATTTAAAACCTCCGAATGGGTCTCTTTATTCCCCATATTCCTCTCTGTGCTCTTTGAGGGAAAAGCCTTCTTTCCCGCAGACGGGACAGTCGGGGTCGGCTTTTTCAAAGGAAGCCGTACTGCTCCTCATTGAGAGAAGATCGATGCGGAAAACCCTTCCCGTCAAGAGCTCCCCTGCTCCCACAAGATATTTGATCGCCTCTGCCGCCTGCAGGCAGCCGATCACGCCGACGGCGGCGCCCAGCACTCCCGCCGTCTTGCAGAGAGGATATTCTCCCTTTTGAGGAACGTTCCCCAACATGCAGCGAAGGCAGGGACCCCGCCCCGGGGCATAGGTCATGACCTGTCCCGAAAAGCGCACCACGCCCGCATGGCAGAAAGGCTTTCTCGCAAGAACGCAGGCGTCGTTGATCAGAAATTTGCTCCCGAAGGAGTCCACGCAGTCGAGAATAAAGTCATATTCTTCGATCATTTTCGAAATATTCTCCGTCGTCAGACGGAAGGGATAAGCATTGACGTGAATCTCGGGATTGAGCTTTAAAATGCTCTCTTTTGCGGAGAGTGCCTTATTCTTTCCGAGACGCTCCGTGTCATGAATGATCTGCCGCTGCAAATTGGCAAGTTCGACCTCGTCGGGGTCGGCGATCCCGAGCGTTCCCACGCCCGCCGCGGCAAGATAGAGGGCGGCGGCGGACCCGAGTCCCCCCGCACCGACAAGCAGAACTTTCGAGGAGAGGAGCTTTTTCTGCCCCTCCTCGCCGATCTCCTTTAAGACATAGTGCCTTGCAAAGCGTTCTTCCATCAACCGCCTCCGACGAAGCTGACGATCTCGACGACGTCCCCCTCCGAGAAGCGAAAATCATCATAACTGCTCTTTGGAAGAATACTGCCATTGACCTCTACCGCGATGAGAGAGACGGAAAAATGATGTTCCTTGAGATAGTCGGTAAGTTTCTTCCCTTCGAGCGGAAGAAGTTCTCCGTTGATTTTTACCATGATTTACTCCGAAAAAGAAAGGCGGGAACATTCATCCCGCCGAAAAGTTTACCATATTTCCTTACGTTGGGATCAAGGTGAAGAGAGTCGAAGAGTCACTTCCTCTCAGCCTGTTATCCCGCCGAAAAGTTTACCATATTTCCTTACGTTGGGATCAAGGTGAAGAGAGTCGAAGAGTCACTTCCTCTCAGCCTGTTATCCCGCCGAAAAGTTTACCATATTTCCTTACGTTGGGATTATCCAAATCAAGTTATGGGTCGAAGGTACACCTTCCTCTCAGCCTGTCTGCAAGCTCCCCTGTATTTTCATCTGTATTATAGCAGACCGAAATCGAAAAAGCAAGTGTTTTAAACGCATTTTTGATGGAGAAAACCCGGCAAAAACGCTTGCAATCTTTCCCGAAAAAAGTTATAATAGAAAGGCCATGGGGATATAGCTCAGTTGGTAGAGCGCTGCGTTCGCAACGCAGAGGTCACGTGTTCGAGTCACGCTATCTCCACCAAATCAAAATAATCCGAACTCAACAAGGGTAATCGTAACCCGCGATTGGTTCGGATTTGTTTTGTATTTCGGAAATGAAAACGCATAAGCCAAGCTGCCGAGGGATTCTCCCCTCGGCGGTTCTTTATAATGAAATCTTTGGGGCGATACCTGCCTTGCTTGATTTTCGTATGGGTTTATGGTATAATGAAAATATGCCATACAAGATTTATGATGAAAACCTTCCGCATGATCGCTATGAGGTTGGGGAAGTTTTACAAAATTCAGACGGAACGAAGATCGTTTTGGAAGGTCTTTCGCATATTGTGACCGTCAGCTTCGGTTTTGTAGAAGCGCTTTGCGTTTATGACGAAGGCAGAAGAATCGAATCTTATCATCAAATTCCCGAAATTCAAGCCTATCGGAAGGCAGACTTCGAGGGAAATCCTCTCTATATTGTAGAGAGTTCGGAATTTATGAATTGGCATATGAAAGAAAGTTGCGGCTTTGCGTTTGATGACCTTCACTTTGCGATCATCACAGAGAACGATTTTCTTGACATTGCCGCGCCATTCCCGCCGAAAATCGACATCAAAGAAAAAATATAAGGGTCAAAACGATGAAATATAATTCTGACGGGCGACCTGTCATGGACGGAATGAATTTTCTTACGAAGGTTTCCTTTCACGATGCAAAACTTGCCGACGTGCGTTGCGATGAAATATATGGGAAAGAGTGCCTTTCGCTCCTTGTCAATTTTAAGACTGCGTTAGCCCCGCCCGCGGGCGGAAATTTCTATGAAATCTCGTTTTTGGACGGAAAATTGATCCAAAAGCCAAAGCGAATGAAAGACTGTTATATCCTCTCTCTCGACTGCTTTCCCGCAGAGCAATTTATGCGCACCCGAATCGAATTGGAGTATTTTGTGGGCAGCGAAGCGCACCATGATGTTTTGGAAATCGAATTTTCCGACATTAAAGTTTTCAAAGCAAAATACAATAGAGGTTGACGAGTATGAACTATAAAATAAACGGTAGTGCATATGAAATTGTGATAGACGAGCCCGCCTCACGCTTTTTTATCATAGGCGGCTCGGTGTGGGTGTACGATGTGAATACAAACAAAAAGATTGCAAGACTTAACGATATTGGCTATCCCACCTATGTATATGTCTCCCACAAAAACAATGTGGTTTTAGTTCAGTCAACCGACGGCAGGTTTGCCTTTTATGCTGCGAACAGTCTCGCCTTTCTCGGTAAGCTGAAAATAAGGGGCTCTCAGAACACCGACGAGGACTTCTACTACGACGAAACGGAAAATACCGTTTACGGAATATATATTTGCGGACGAAGCGACGGCGGTGTGGGATATGGTCTTGCAGAAATCTATCCAAACAAGTTGCAATATTCCGCGATTGATCTCCCGCAGTTAGAGCCGGAACGAGAAAAGCAACAGAATGAAAAACCGTACACGCGTTATGTGTTTCACAAGCATACGAAGGACGGGTATTATATGATTCGCAACTTTAACAATGTGGGCACAGCGGCAACCGGCTCTCCGCGTATTTACGAGAGTTGCTACGGACGGTTCGCAAAAGAGGGGAAAACTCTCGTTTTGAAGGAAAAACTTTTCACGACGGACGAGAGAATTTTAGGAAAGTTAGATGTTACCGAACGGGCGGATTCTCTAAAAATTTCCGAATTTTGCAAAACGTTTCGTGGGCGAGGGGAGTATTTGATCCGTATACGAAAGAGTGAGGAAGGGTTGTTTGTGATAACCAGTGAGGCGGTGTATCGCCTTTTCCCCAACGGAAGATTTGCGGAGATCTGCCGCGAGCAATATATGTCGGACTACGCGGAGTTCGGCGGCAGAAGATATATTTGCACATGGAAATACTGCCTTGTTCAAGATATGGCATAATAAAGATACATAGCAAAAAACCGCCGACGGAGCGTTAGCTTCTTCGGCGATCGCTTTTTTTGATCGATCGGGTGAGTAAAAATATTTTCCGGTGCGTTCTATTGGTAGGAGGAAAATTTTATGAAGAAAATTTCGAAGATTTTAGGCCTTCTGCTCTTGGCGTGCAGTTTTGTGACGATGTTTTCCGCTTGCGGAGAAGATAATGCTTTCGAAGAAGATGAAAAAGACATTGTCTGCGACGGCGGGCCCCATTTGCTCGGTCGCGTTTGGCTGAGTGCGACGGAGACGAAAGAGATCAAGGACGCATACTTGAAGATAGATCCCAACCGCAACGAAAATGACATCACTCTTCGGTGTTACGGCTCCTTTGACGGCGTCTACGTGCTCTTTGTAGACGATTCAAACGCGCTCTATTCCGATCTCATCTGCAAAGAAAATGTCTCGGGCGTGGAATTTATCTATTCGGACAGCCAACAACTGACCGTCTACGCCGAAGGCGAGTTCTATTCTCTTTCCGAATCCTTCGAAAAAGGGCTTCTCACCCACGAGGAACTCCTTGAAGTCCAAAACAACTATTTGACCGATCACCAATTTCTCTATTCAACGGAATCGGGAAAATAACATGCGTCATCTTAACAGTGGGTTAAAGTAATCAAGAAAAACTTTTCAAAAACGGTTGACAGAAAACAAAAAAGCGTGTAAACTAAGAGTGTTCGGGGGCATAGCTCAGTTGGTTAGAGCGCACGCTTCACATGCGTGAGGTCACAGGTTCGAGCCCCGTTGTCCCCACCACGCCGCAATCAAGCGGGAATCGAAGACGCCGACAGCCTCAAGCCGTCGGTGTTTTTCACAATAAGGAGCATTTTATGTGTACGGCAGTCAGTTTTCGCACGCGAAACCACTATTTCGGCAGAAATTTGGACTATGAGTATTCCTATCAAGAGACCGTCACCATCACGCCGCGGAATTTCCCCCTTTCCTTCCGCAAAGCGGGTGGAAGCGAAAAACACTATGCGATGATCGGCATGGCGTTCGTACAGAACGATTATCCCCTCTATTATGACGCGACGAACGAGAAGGGTCTGAGCGTGGCGGGACTCAATTTTCCCAAAAACGCCGTCTATCTCCCCTTTGACCCGAAAAAGAAAAATATTGCGCCCTTTGAGTTCATTCCCTATCTTCTTTGCGACTGTGCGAGCGTGGAAGAGGCGCGAAAAAAGCTGGATGGGGTCAATCTTTGGAGCGAAAACTTCTCTCCCGAACTTCCCCATTCCCCTCTTCATTGGATGATCTCCGACTCAAAAGAATCGATCGTCGCCGAGCCGACGAAGGAGGGACTCAAGATCTATGAAAATCCCGTCGGGATCCTCACGAACAATCCCCCCTTTGAATTTCATCTGATGAACTTGAACAACTACATGAGTCTGAGCTGCGCGGACCCGCAAAATAACTTTTCGGACAAGCTCCCGCTTGCTCCCTACAGCCGCGGCATGGGCGGATTGGGACTTCCCGGGGATCTTTCCTCCGCCTCGCGATTTATCAAGGCGGCGTTCACGCGGTGCAACTCTCTCTGCGGGGACTCGGAGACGGAGAGCGTCAATCAATTTTTCCACATTCTGACCTCCGTCGAACAGCAAAAGGGCTGCTGCAAAGTGGAACATGGGTACGAATATACCATCTATTCCTCCTGCTGCAACACCGACAAGGGGATCTACTACTACACGACTTACCTCAACCGCAAGATCAACGGCGTCGACCTGCACGCCATAAACCTCGATTCTTCTGCGCTCTTCTCCTATCCCCTTTTGACGGAAGAAATCTCTATTCAAAACAAAAAATAAGTTCACACATTTCTTTTTTTGACGCCGCTATGCTTCCGGGGGAAGCGCAAGCGAGCGGCTATCATAGCAAAAAGAAATGTCGTGAGTTGCTAAGGTCGGAGCAGATTTCATTTCGGCAAAAAGCTTCTTTTTGCCGAAGAAACAGACTTTTGCGCCTTAACCCGTTCACTCTCGCGGTCGCCTTGTTTAACAACAAGCCGCAAGCTGGCAAATTGGGTGGAGCGTTGCGAGTTCTGTTCAACAGCCCGGTGGGCTGTTGAGCAGAAATGCAACGCTCCACTCAAAGTCGTTTCAATTGACAATGTGCGTCCTGTGGGGCGCAAACAGGGTCGTGCAGCGCAAAAGCGTGGTTTTGCTCGCACACATTATTTTAGAACAAAGGGCTACTTTCTGCTTATACGGGGGATCCATTACTCGCCTACGGCTCGTGCGCCGCGCTTCGATAAACAATAGGATGGCGCGTCGTCGACTTCGCTCAACATGACATCGCTTTGTACATTCCTTCCTGTTATTCTGAGCAGGCACCCCGCGGGGTTACCGCGGGTGCCGTCGTCGAAGAATCTCGCCCTTAAAAGGTAAAAAGGCGAGTAAGAATCTCCTAAGCAAACGATGGGACGTTCTTTAAATTGTAATACAACTTTCTAATGACCCCGGGGGATTCCTCGACTGCGCTCGGAATGACATCGGGACAAAAAACTTATAAACTCTCGTCTCCGTTTATAAGATCATCGACGGACACATGGAAAATTTTTCCGAGTTTTCTCAGCATTTCGATATTCGGCTCCGTTCTCCCCTGCTCCCAATTGGCATAACAGCTTTCGACGACATTTAAATATTCCGCGACCTGCTTTTGCGTGTAGCCGCTCTCCCTTCGAATCGACTTCAAATTTTGACAAAAAAGAATATCCACACAAAAATTTTATGCAAAACTACACATTTTATCTTGACATTAGATAATTTATCTAGTAAAATAATAAGAACATATTTGGGAGGATAAAAAATGAAGTACTGTAGTAAATGCGGCGCAGAGATCATGGATGAAGCATATGTCTGTCCGCACTGCGGATGCAAGACGGAACCCGAAAAAGCGCAGGGCAATGCGGGAAATACTTTGAGAACGATTGCAAAGATTTTCATGCTCATCAGTTGTGGCATGTGGGCAGTCGTGTTTCTCATCTATTTGGCACTGACGACGATTTTAGCCTGTTTAATTTCTCTGATTCCACTCAGTTGGATCATTCCGATGACGGTGGTCTATTGGAAAAAGGTTGCACATCATCAACCCGTCGGCACGGGATTTAAGGTCTGCACTCTGCTCTTCGTCAATACCATCGCGGGAATCTTAATGCTCTGCGACAATAATAATGATTGATATGACTGCGCCGCGCTACTTTCGTAGCGCGGCGCATAATTTGATTTTAGCTTACTTGGAGTCCTTACAGACACACCTGTTTATCGAATAAAAAGCGTTGCGGGGTCCGGGACACATCGCAAGTGTCCCGGAATTTTTTTGCGCTACTTTTTTGTATTCGTAAAAAAGTAGCAAACGCCCATCATGCGTCCCATGACAATCAGAAGCGATTACGCTATTAAAACGCCCCGTCGATAACTTGGGGGATGTTTCGACTCCACTTCGTTCCTCTCAACATAACAGAGGGGGAACTCTTTACTCTTTCTTCAACAAATCTCTGATCTCGGTGAGGAGCTCTTCCGCGGTGGGAGCGGGGGGTGCGGGAGGAGCTGCGGGCTCGGGTTCCGCCTGTGCGGCGAGCTCGGCTGCCTGTTTTGCCTTTCTCTCCTCGGCTTTTGCGTGGACTCTGTTGACCGCACGCACGATCAGGAAGAGCACAAATGCCGTGAGCAGGAAGGAGATGATCGCGGAAATGACCACGCCGAAGTCGATGATGACTGCGGGCGCGACTTCCACGCCGCCCTCGATCGTCGCCTCTCTCAGGACGAGCTGAAGTGCGCCGTAGCCGCCGTTCATTCCGGGGATCATCTGGAGCAAGGGCGTCAGAATGTTATTGACGATCGCGGTGATGATCGCCGTGAACGCGCCGCCGATGATGATACCGACAGCCATGTCCATGACATTCCCGCGGGCAATAAACTCTTTGAACTCCTTCCAAAAACCTTTTTTCTTTTCCATGTTTTACCTCCTATGTTTTTTATTGATTTTTTTCAATCTGCGGGCAAGCCTCGCAGAAGGAATCCTACTTAACCGATACTTCCAATTCCCCTCCCGTGTGCCGGGCGCGTTCATGCGGCAGGAATTACCCTCTCCCAAGAGGTCCTGTATGGGAAGTACGGCAACATTTGCCTTTGATTTTAAGAGCATTTCCAAAAACGCCTGCATAAAGCTTGCGGGCTCCTCGCCAAGCCGAACTTTGAGCTGCATTTTCTTGAGCTGCGCGGCGACGCGGGAGCGGAAGAGAATGAACTCCTCCGAGGAGAGCGATTTTACATATCCGACGATCGTATCGTTGTCGTGCGTGCCCGTATAGGCGACGCAATTTTCGGGATAATTTGCAGGCAGGTGCGGATTTTGCTCGTTCCCGTCAAAGCCGAAGAGCATCACCCTCATGCCGGGAAAGCCCGTCTTTTCAAGAAGCGCAGAGAGCGCCTCATCCGTCGTGCCGAGGTCCTCGGCGATGATCCTCTCCCTTCCTTTCAGTCCCTCAAATGGCATGTCCCCCGGGCCATCCCGCCAGACGCCCTCCTTTGCGGTGGTCGCGCCGTAGTCGATCTCGAAATAGCGGGAAAATCCGCGGAAGTGATCGATCCTCACATAGTCGTACAGTTCAAGCGCTCGGGAGAGCCGTTTTTTCCACCAGGAGAAGTTCTCAAGGCGGTGCTCCTCCCAATCGTAGATGGGGTTTCCCCAAAGCTGTCCGTCCTCCGAGAAATAGTCGGGAGGAACGCCAGCGACCTTCTTGGGAAAAAGATTTTCATCGAGGCAGAAGAGGCCCGGATGCGCCCACACGTCCGCGCTGTCGTAGGAGACGTAGAGGGGCAGATCGCCGATGATCTTGATCCCGCGCCCGTTGCAATACTCCTTGAGTTTCTTCCACTGCTTGAAAAACTCGAATTGCAGGAACTCATAGAAGAGAAATTCCTCGTGATGTTTCTTTCGAAACTCTCTTAAAGCGTCCTCTTTTCGGAACTTGATCTCCTTTTCCCAATCCGAAAAACCGCACCCATATACGCATTTTGCCGTCATGAAGAGGGAAAAATCTTCAAAAGTTCCCTCTTCGACGAAGGCTTGAAATTCGGCTTTATCGAAGTTGAAACGAGAAAACGCCGTCCTGAGCGTTTGATACCGCTCTGCATACAGTGCACCGTAATCGACGGCTCCCACCGGTTTTTTGAGGGAAAGAAGCTCCTTTTTGCTCAAGAGTCCCTCCTCTGCGAGGGCTTCGAGGTCGATAAAATAGGGATTTCCCGAGACGGAGGAAACGGTCTGATAGGGCGAATCGCCGAATCCCGTCTGGTTGAGGGGCAGGATCTGCCAATTGCGGACGCCCGCCTTCTTCAGCCAATCCGCGAACTCATAGGCCTCCCGTCCGAGGCTTCCGATCCCGTACTTCCCCGGCAGCGATGAAATATGACAAAGAACCCCTGTTCCCCTCTCCATATTCCCTCCTTTTGTTCACAAGACGAGTTTGAGCCTTTGGCACGCCTCCTCGGTGCGCTCGGGAGAGCCGAACGCCGTCAGACGAAGGTATCCCTCGCCGCATTTTCCGAATCCGCTCCCCGGCGTGCCGACGACTGCGGCACGCTCTAAAAGAAAGTCGAAAAAGTCCCAACTGCTTCCCTTGAGTGGGCTCTTGAGCCACAGATAGGGCGCGTTTTTGCCACCTGTATACGGAATTTTGAGCTCGTCGAGGGTCTCTGCAATGCGTTTTGCATTCTCCCGATAGACCAATAGATTCTCTCTGCACTCCGCCTCTCCCTCTTCGGAATAGGCGGCGGCAGCCCCCATCTGGGTCACATAGCTCACGCCGTTGAACCGCGTGGTCTGTCTCCTTCGAAAGAGCGCGTTCAAGAAAACATTTCCGCTCTTGAGTTCGAGCGGCACAATGGTATAGCCGCATCGAACGCCTGTAAATCCCGCAAACTTGGAGAAGGAGCAAATTTCGATGGCACACTCTTTCGCTCCCTCGATCTCATAGATGGTGTGGGGAAATTTCTCTCCGAGAAAGCCCTCATAGGCGGCGTCATAGAAAATGACGGCGTTCACTTCCTTTGCATAGTCCACCCATTTTCGAAGTTGCGCCCTGTCGTAGGCGGCGCCCGTCGGATTGTTGGGGGAGCAGAGGTAGACGATATCCGCCCTTCTTCCGTCCGGCATGGGCAAAAAGTTGTTTTCGGGAAGGGCGTCCGCATACAGAATGCGCCGACCCGCCATGATATTGACGTCCGCATAGGCGGGATAGACGGGATCGGGAAACAAAACGACGTTTTCCTTCGAAAACAGATCGCTCAGATTCCCCAGATCGGACTTTGCGCCGTCCGAGACGAAGATCTCCCCCTCTTTTAAAGAGACGCCGCGAAGAGAGTAATGTCTTTGGATCGCCCGCAAAAGTTCGGGATAGGCGTAGCAAGTCGCCTCGGGGCCGTAGCCGCGGAAGGTGGATTTCTCTCCCATCTCTTTGACTGCTTTTTCCATCGCCCTGACGACGGCGGGGACAAGCGGCTGCGTAACGTCTCCGATGGAGAGAGAGATGACGTCCCTTTCGGGATTTTTCTCCCGAAACGCCTTTACGCGGCGGGAGACGGTGTCAAACAGGTAACTTTCGTATAAATTCAAAAAGTTTGAATTTATATTCATGAATTTTATTTAATCTTTCCTCTTCCCCGCATATTGGGATGCGCTGCGCACGAACTCACGGAAGAGCGGGTGCGCGGCATTCGGTCTCGACTTGAACTCGGGATGGAACTGGACGGCGAGGAAGAAGTCGTTCTTGGGATATTCGATCGCCTCCACGAGCTTGCCGTCGGGGGAAGTGCCCGCGATCTTCATCCCCTTCTTCTCAAATTCTTCGCGGTACTCGTTGTTGAACTCGAATCTGTGGCGGTGCCGTTCGCTGATGGTATCCGTTCCGTAAATTTTTCTCATGCGCTCGCCGACGACGGTGCAGGGGCAGGCGCCGAGGCGCATGGTCCCCCCCATCTTGACGCCGTACTGGTCGGGCATGAGGTCGATGACGGAGTGCTTCCCCTCCGGGCAGAACTCGGCGGAGTTGGCGTCGGGGATCTTGAGGACGTTCCGCGCAAATTCGATCGCCGCGATGTGCATTCCGAGGCAGAGTCCCAAGAACGGAACATTGTTCTCCCGCGCATAGTTGCAGGCGAGCACCTTTCCCTCGATCCCGCGAATGCCGAATCCGCCCGGAATAATGATGCCGTCCGCGTCTTTCAAAAGCGTCTTGACGTTCTTTGCGGTGATAGTCTCCGAGTCGATCCACTCGATCTCCACGCGTGCGCCCGTCTCGAATCCGCCGTGCGAGAGGGCCTCCGCGACGCTCAAATAGGCGTCATGGAGCTGGACATACTTTCCGCACAGCGCGATCTTCACGGTATGATCGCAGGAATGAATGCGCTTCAACATCTCCTCCCACTCGTCGAGACGGATCTGTCCGGGGTCGAGGTGGAGAATTTTGCAGACAATGGTTGAAAGATTGCGCTGCTCGAGCATCATGGGAGCCTCGTAGAGAACGGGGACCGTGAGGTTCTCGATGCAGCACTCGGGCGCGACGTTGCAGAACATGGCGATCTTCTCGCGGATGCTCTCGGGCATGGGCTCATCCACGCGCGCGACGATGATGTCGGGGGAAATTCCCATTCCCTGCAGCTCCTTGACGGAATGCTGCGTTGGCTTGCTCTTGAACTCGCAGGAGCCCGAAATATAGGGAACCAGCGTCACATGAATGAAGCAGCAGTTGTCCCTGCCGACCTCTCTTGCGACCTGACGGATCGCCTCGAGGAAGGGCTGGCTCTCGATGTCGCCCGTCGTGCCGCCGATCTCCGTAATGACGATGTCCGCCTTGGTGGTATTTCCGACTTCATAGATGAAGGACTTGATCTCGTTGGTGATGTGGGGAATGACCTGCACGGTCTGCCCAAGGTATGCGCCGTTTCGCTCCTTGTGTAAGACGTTCCAATAGACCTTCCCCGTGGTCAGGTTGGAATAGCGGTTGAGATTTTCGTCGATGAACCGCTCGTAGTGCCCGAGGTCGAGGTCGGTCTCCGCGCCGTCCTCCGTCACATAGACCTCTCCATGCTGATAGGGACTCATGGTGCCCGGGTCGATGTTGATGTAGGGGTCGAGCTTCTGCGAGGCGACCTTGTAGCCCCGCATCTTCAAAAGTCTGCCCAAGGACGCCGCCGTGATCCCCTTTCCGAGGCCCGAAACGACGCCGCCCGTCACGAAAATGTACTTTGCCATAAATTTTTCACCTCTCTTGTTACTCTCAATTCAATTCGACAAACCCCGTAAAACTGCATTCGGCGGGACCCGAAAGAAAAACTGTCTCCTTCGTGACTTCCACCGTGAGCGTTCCCCCGCGCAACCGAACGCAGATGGGAACATCTCTCTCGCAAAGTCCCCGCTCGGCCGCCGCGACCGCAACGGCACACGCGCCTGTGCCGCAGGCGAGCGTCTCGCCGCTCCCACGCTCAAAAACTCTCATTTTGAGCTTATTTTTATCCGAAACTTCCGCAAATTCCGCGTTCACTCCCTCGGGGAAGAGGGAATTTGCCTGAAGTGCGCCGCCCAGCCTTTCCAGATCGACCTTTTCGACGTCCTCGCAGAAGACGACGCAGTGGGGATTTCCCATCGAGAGACAGTTTAAAGTCAGCCTCTCTCCGCACACATCGACCTTTACTCCGAACGCCCGCTCGCCGTCGATCCGCACGGGAATACTTTCGGGAGAAAAGACGGGCGCACCCATATCCGCGGTGATTTTTAAAATTTTATCTTCTTTTAAAGTGAGATACACTCTTCTTATGCCCGAGAGCGTCTCCACGGTGTATTCGCTCTTTTTTCGTTTTAAGACTTCGTAGAGGAATTTTGCAAAGCAGCGCAGGCCGTTTCCGCACATCTTCCCCTCGCTTCCGTCGGCGTTGAAGATGCGCATCTTCGCGTCCGCGACGAGGCTCTCTTCCACGAGAATAATTCCGTCTCCGCCCACCGAAAAGCGACGTTCTGAGAGCTTTCTTGCAACTCTTTCGGGGAAGGGAATCGGCTCCTTGGTACAGTCGAAAAAGAGGTAGTCGTTTCCCGCGCCGTGCATCTTATAAAATGTTCTCTTCATGCCATATTTTTATTCATATGGCTACATTTTTATCACTGCGTCTCTCTCCGCGCCGACTGCAACGTAGCTCAAACGGCACTTGCAGGAATCTTCGATAAACTTGATATAGTCGATTGCTTCGGGGGGAAGTTCTTCCTTTTTACGACACTTAGTGATATCCGCTCTCCAGCCCTTTCTCTTTTCGAAGACGGGCTTTGCGCGGAGGAGTTCGTTGGTCGAAGGGAACTCGTGAATGATCTTTCCGTCCAGTTCGTAGGCGGTGCACACCTCGATCTCGTCATAGGCAGAGAGAATGTCGAGCTTGGTGAGAACGACTTCATCCGCCCCCTGGCAGCGGATGCCATAGGAGGAGGCGACGACGTCGAAGGGACCGACTCTTCTGGGTCTTCCCGTCGCAGCGCCGTACTCGCCGCCCGCCTCGCGAAGGAAATCCGCCTTCTCGCCGAAGTATTCCGCCGTGAAAGGGCCCTCTCCCACGCAGGAGGAGTAGGCTTTCATGATCCCGATGCACTTGTCGAGCTTGACTCCGGGGATCCCCGCGCCGATGGGCGCATAGGCGGCGATCGTCGAGGAGCTCGAAGTGTAGGGATAGATCCCGAAATCGATGTCGCGAAGGGCGCCGAGCTGCGCCTCGAAGAGAATTTTCTTCCCCTCTTCATTCGCGTGCGTGAGGAAACTTCCGACGTCGGTGACATAGTCCTTCCAGATCATGCCGAAGGTATAGAGGTAGTCGAGAATCTCCTCCGCCGTGACAGGCGCGTGCCCATAGCCGCGCTCAACGGTGAGGTTTTTCCACTCCGCGATCTCTTCGGCGCGGAGTTTGAGGCTCTTCTCGTCGAAGAGTTCTCCCATGCGGAAGGCTTTCTTCATGTATTTGTCGGCATAGACGGGCGCAATGCCCCGACGGGTGGAGCCGAACTTCTTGTCTTTGAGCCGCTCCTCTTCGAGGCAGTCCAAAAGAACATGATAGGGCATTGTGATGACCGCCTTGTCGCTGATCTTCAGATTTTCGGGCGTGATCTCGACGCCCTTTTCGCGCAGTTTCTGCGCCTCGTTCGTCAGATGTTTGACGTCGATGACCATGCCGTTCCCGAGGACATTGACGACCTCTCTTCTGAGGATCCCCGAGGGAAGTAAGTTGAGGACAAATTTCCCCCGCTCGTTGATGACGGTGTGACCCGCGTTGTTGCCGCCCTGATAGCGGCAGACGATGTCGTAGTCGCGGGAAAAGAGGTCCACCATCTTGCCCTTGCCTTCGTCGCCCCAATTGATTCCGCAAATTGCCGTGAGCATTTTGTTCTCCTTGTCGAAAGAAGTAAATTTTGGGAAAAATCCCGCCCGATAAAATACAGTTTATTATACCCCATGAAACTTACAAAAGTCAAGCATATAAATCATTCTTTCGGCAAAAATCTTGCTGCGCAATATTTTTGTCGAGGAAATCAACTTGGTTGCCTTGAATAGTTTAAGTTCGGCGGTAGCCCCCGCCTCACCACGCCTCGCCACCAGCTCGGCTGTCGCGTTGCGCTCACAGCCCACCGGGCTGTTGAGCAGGAATGC
>CANQBW010000011.1 GCA_947589565.1 uncultured Clostridia bacterium
CCGTATATCAACAATTATCTTCCCGACGGAAGAAGCGAGAAAGGCAAGCCTACGGTCATAAACTATTTTTATCACGAGGAAATCAGAGGCTCGGAAAACACGGGAAAACGCAAAAAGAAATAAGCAATTCGGAAAAAACAGGCTGTTACGAGTATTGCGCCCGAAACAGCCTGTTTTTTCAACGAACTTTGAAGTAAAAAGTAAATCCGAACCATTCACTCGTAACAAGTAAACAATTCGGATTATACTCTTTTGGTGCAACCAGAGGGACTCGCGCCTTTAGCGGCGCGCCCCGGTGAACAGCCCACCGGGCTGTTCAGTTTGCGGCTTAATCATTTGTTTCCCCGCCATTCGCCCGCAAACCGCTCACTCCCGCTCGCGCCTCCCCCCTCTCGTCCCTCTGGGGATTCGTATAACAAATAAGACATACCCAAAGGGGTATGTCTTATTTGTGGTGCAACCAGAGGGACTCGAACCCCCAGCCTTTGGTTCCGTAGACCAACGCTCTATCCAATTGAGCTATGGATGCAAGATCGGTCTTTATTATATACTTGCGGCAATTTTTTGTCAACGTTTTTTGCGAGCGTTTTTCTTCTTTTCCAAAAAAATCCCGACGGGTCCTGTCGAATTGTGGATAACTTTGTGGAAAAGACTGCTCCTTTGTGGAAATCTGCCCTTTTTTCGTCGATCTATCCACAATCGCCTGTGGAGAAGCCGCCGACGCATTTCGACAAGCGCCGACAGCATTTTACAATTTCGGCGTGGAAGAAGTCTTTATAATAACAAGCACAAGGAGGGCGTGATGACCGTCTATGTGGAATACGCGTTCATAGAGAACCTTCTTCTCGACGGACTTCTTCTCTATCTTGCGCTCAAATGTGCAAAGACGAAGATCGTCCCCTGGCGGCTGATCCTCTCTTCTTTGATCGGCGGGGCGGGGGCGATCGTCTTTCCCCTCTTCTCCCTTCCCGCAGCTTTGTCCCTTCTTGTCAAGATTTTCTTCGGGCTGCTGCTCGTCTTGATCGCCGTCCGCGAGAGAAACATAAAAGCGCACCTTGTGACCGCGGTCTCCTTTTTCGGAATGACCTTTGCCTTCGGAGGACTTCTCCTCGGCGTCTATGCGTGTTTCGGGATCTCCTATCTTCCCGGAGAGGGATATGTGATCGAGAGCGTTCCCGTGACCTTTGTCCTATGTTCTGCTGCGATCTTCACGATCGTCTGCGTGCGGCTCTTCAAGGGATTTTACCGCTATCGACGAAGGCGGCAGAACCTTTTGGACTGCAAACTCTGTTCGGGCGGGAAGGAACTCACGCTTCGCGGCTATGCGGACAGCGGAAACCGGCTGTACTTCCGCGGGAGCCCCGTCTGCGTCATCTCGGCGATCGGGGCGCTCGCACTCTTCCGCGCGGAGGAGCCCGTCGGCAGAATGACCATTTCGACGGTGAGCGGCAGCAGGGAATCCCCCGTCTTCTCCTGTGAGAGAATGACGATTGAAGGGGTCGAAAAGCAAAATATTCTTTTTACCGTGGGTGAGGTGCCGTCAAAAGAGCATTCCCTCATAATACATACCGCGTTGGTGGAGGATCGTCATGAAGATATTAAATTTTTTAAGAGAATGGCTGAAGAGACACGGGGCGAATGAGAACATCGTCGATTATCTCTGCGGAAGCGAGGCGCTCCCTCTCCCGCTCTCGGGCGAGGAAGAGGCGCAGATGCTGCAAAAGCTCGAATCGGGCGAGGACGTGGAGACCGTCAAGGCGCAGCTCATCGAGCACAACCTCAGGCTGGTCGTCTATATTTCCCATAAATTCGAGAATACGGGCGTCGAGAGCGACGATCTCATCTCCATCGGCACCATCGGGCTCATCAAGGCGATCAACTCCTTCCGCACGGACAAGAACATCAAGCTCGCGACCTATGCCTCCCGCTGTATCGAGAATGAAATTCTGATGTATCTCCGCCGCACGGTCAAGCTCAAGAGCGAGGTCTCCTTCGACGAGCCCCTCAACACCGACTTCGAGGGGAACGAACTGCTCCTTTCAGACGTCTTGGGGACGGACAGCGACGTCGTCTACGGCGGGGTGGAGAGCAGCGTCGAGAAGGAACTTTTAAAGGAAGCCCTCGCAAAACTCCCCGAGCGGGAGAGAAAGATCATGTTTCTGCGCTTCGGGCTCGGCGGCGGCGAAGAGATGACGCAGAAGGACGTCGCCGAGGCGCTGGGCATCTCCCAAAGCTATATTTCGAGGCTCGAAAAGAAGATCATCGAGCGCCTCAAGAAGGAAATTTCCAAGCTGGTTTAATTTCCCCATCTGATTTTTTCATAGTTTTCCTCCTTTTTGCGAATACTTTTGTTCTACATAGGGAGGAAAAATTTATGTTACAAAAGGTTGTCATTTGCGGAGTCGACACATCGGGACTTCCCAAGCTCACTTCGGAGGAAAACGACGAACTCATGAGAAAGCTCAAGGCGGGCGACGAGCGCGCGCGGGAGAAGTTCATCATCGGGAACATGCGGCTCGTGCTCTCGCTCGTCAAGCGGTTCTGGGCAAAGAACGCCGCCGCGGACGATGTCTTTCAGGCGGGCTGCGTCGGGCTCATCAAGGCGATCGACCACTTTGACTTAAAATTCAACGTCAAGTTCTCGACCTATGCCGTCCCCATGATCTTGGGGGAGATCAAGAGGTTTTTGCGGGACGGAAACAGCCTGCGGGTCAGCCGCTCCATCCGCGACACCGCCTACCGCATTCTGAAGGTGCGCGAGGGGCTCGAGGAGCGCGATGAGGAGGCGACCATCGAGCGCATTGCGCAGGAGATGAAGGTCAAGGAGCGGGAGGTCGTGTACGCGCTCGACGCCATTTCCGATCCCGTCTCCCTGTACGACCCCGTCTACAACAAGTCGGGGGACACGCTCGAACTTTTAGATCAGCTCTGCGACGAGACGCAGTCGGACGAGATCTGGACGGAGCGCGTCGCGCTGCGCGAGGCGATCGGACGGCTCGGGGAGCGGGAGAAAAAGATTTTGATGCTCCGCTACTTCGAGGGGAAGACGCAGATGGAAATTTCCGCAGAGGTCGGGATCTCCCAGGCGCAGGTCTCGCGGCTCGAAAAAAACGCGCTCGGGGCGATCCGCAAAGAAATCTCGTAAACTTTTTTGTCGAACGCGCATAGAATATAGCGTGGAAACGAGTTTTTTGGAATTAAAGCAAAAGCAGGTGGTCAATATCTGCGACGGCAAACAGCTCGGAAGAGTCTGCGACGTCGTCTTCAGCTTTCCCGACGGGAAGGTGCAGGGGATCGTCGTTCCGGGCGGCAAGGGATTCCGCTGGGGAAAGGCGGACCTCTTCGTCGAACTCAAAAACGTCACGAAGATCGGCGTAGATACCGTCCTCGTCGAAATCAAGGCGGCGCCCTCCAAGGACAAAAAGAAGAATAAGTGGAGCGGAGAATACCCCGCCCCGCCTCCGCCGCCCGCCCAACTCCCCGAGCCTCCGCCCTTCTACCGCGGCAGCGGGGGAGGAGGACAGCGCAGCATGGGAGACCGCCGCGACTACGGAGAATACGAATAAAAACGGGCTCATGGCCCGTTTTTTGATGTTTTGCATAGTACTATGCGTGACATAATATAGTAAATTTCGGCATTTTTTAGCCTAATTGCGATAAAAACTCCCCTATTTCACTGTTGCAGAGGGCACGATTTTCGATCGGTTTGGGACAGAATGCTTCGCCGTCGTTGATACAGACGTAAAAAGCTCCTTCATTTTCGGCGGTCATTCTCCAAAAGGGATATTTGATGATGCCGGGCGTATTCATTCCGACGCCGAGTTCGAGCAAGAGAAGTCTCCCCTTTCTGTGTGCGGAAAGAAATTCCCGATACCGCCTATAGGCTTCATACCAGCCGCTGTCCTGCACGAATTTTTCGTCCGAACGCAAATTCATCGTCATGGGCTTTCCGCAGTTCGGGCAGCGGGGAATCAGTTCGGTCGGAATTTTCATATCCCTTTGCTCTTTCACCATGCGGCGGACAGCCTCTTCGTTATCATACGTCTGATTGCAGCAAGGCTTTGAGCATTGAAACAGCCCATAGTCCCCCTGCGTATAAAAGAGCCGCGCCTTGTCGAATCCCGCCTTTTGGAAACAATGATCGACATTGGTCGTCAGCACGAAATACTCCTTCCTTCGGACAAGTTCGAGCAGTTTTCGATAGACCGGTTTCGGCGCTTCGGAATAGCGGTTGATGAGAATATACCTCGACCAATACGCCCAATATTCCTCCAAACTTTCATACGGATAAAATCCGCCCGAATACATGTCGTGAAAATGGTATTTTTTCTCGAAGTCCGAAAAAAACTTATGAAACCTCTCTCCGGCATAGGAATAACCCGCGGCCGCCGACAGTCCCGCGCCCGCGCCGATCAACACAGCCTCCGCCTCTTCGAAAACCGCTTTGAATTGTTCGATTTGCCTGTTTTCCATATGAAAAATGGACAAGGCGCAACCGCCGTTGGCGGTTGCGCCTTTCATGCGAATTTTACCCGATGACGGCGTCCCCTGCCGTGTAGTTTTTGAGGGAATTTTCCTTCACCTGAATGCAGATGTACTTGATTTCGCTCTTTTCCGACGCAAAGAACCTGCGCTTGGCGCAAGGCGCAATTCTCAGCCAATCGCCCGCGGCAAGCGGGACGCGCTCGCCGTCGATCTCGGCATAGCCCTCCCCTTCGAGAATGCCGTAGATCTCCTCATTCTCCTTGTGCGAGTGCACGAACGGAACGCTTGCACCCTTCGGGAGAAGGTTGATGCTGATCTCCGCGCCCGTCAGTTTGAGCGCGTCATGAAGCTCGACGCGCGGCTCCTCTTTCACACCGATCTTGCTGTAATTTTCCATAATAACACCTCCGAAATTTTCGATCTTCCGATCGTTTTCTTAAAGTATAGCGAATCGAAAGACAAATTGCAAGAGAGTTACCGATTTATTATCGGATAATAAAATTACTACTAAGTTTCTTTTTGAAACCATTGACAGAAGTCTTCGGATATGATAAAATATCGGAAAAGGGAGGAAATAAAATGCTGACAAGAGAGGAACTGCCCGATTGCCCCGTCGCGACTACCGTGCGGCTCATCGGGAACAAATGGAAACTGCTCATCATCCGAAATTTGGTCTTCAATGGCAAACAGCGCTTTACGGATTTTCTCAGGACGATCCCCGCCATCAGTAAAAAGGTTTTGACGGACAATCTGCGTGCGCTCGAAGAGGACGGACTTCTCGAAAGAAATGTGTTCGCGGAAGTCCCGCCCCGCGTGGAATACACGCTGACCCCGCTCGGCGCTTCCCTGCGCCCCATTCTCGACGCCATGTCCGATTGGGGAACGGAATATAAGAGTTCCGTTTGAAAATAAATACGCGGCGCACGATTCCCTTTACTGTCATTCCGAGTGGAGCGAAGCGAAATCGAGGAATCCCCCCGGTCATTGCAAGAGTCGGAAAACATTTTTAGGCGCCCCCGCGGCTTTGCCGCGGGGGCGCCTCATTTCTAAATTTCAATCTTGCAGACAAGTGATCTTGACGTTCTTCAAATCTTCTCGATCGTCGTCGATCTTGATCCTATCCCATTCTGCCCGTGTGCCGGGATAGACGATCTCGCCCGTCTTCCTGAAGGTATAATTGTTTCCGAATGCGTTGTCGATCCTCTCGATCGCAGTCCCCTTGAATATAATTTTTTCCAAATCCGAGCGACTAAAGAATGCATAAGATTGGATGCGTTTGACGGAAGCAGGGATAACCGCCTCGACAGCATTCGGCATACATGCATAATAGTTCTCGCCGTTAAAGCTTAAAAGAGAATCCTCTTCAATCTTGAGGCACTTATTCCCGGGGTGGACTTCGAGCGTTTCGAGTTCCGGGAAAAGCGTCAGATCCCCCCAGAATCCGCCGAGAATATTACCTCCCCTTGATCCGTCATCGGGCCAGCCGCTTCCCCAATTCGTCAACCCCCAGAGTTCCACGTCCTTGCCCACCGTGAGCTTTTTCAAGATGTAGTTGTAATTACTGAGCATCTCATCTGCAAGCACATGAACGCCGTCGGGAATCGCATATTCCTCTCTCTCCCCCGCGCTCGGCAGAGAGATGAGCGTGTACATATTCTTCGTGAAGAGAACGCCGTCCTGCGCCTTGAAGTAGGGATTGTCTTCGGCAACATCATAGGCTTTGATCTGTCCCTCGAAAGCTTCTCTCCACAGGAATTTGATCGTTGCGGGGAAATAGACGGTCCCGACGCGAGACAGCAAATTTATGCCGAACACGGGATCGCCAGACTCGCCGAACTCCCCGTTCCGAATGCTCCCCACAGAGATGACTGTATAAGTCATTCCGTCGTGCGTGACGGTTTCGGGAACTTTGACGTCCGCCCCATCCTCCAAACGAGCGAAAGTGAGCTGTACCGTTTGGAACCCTGTGACGGCATAGGTAAAGTCTCCCTCTGTGAAAGTCTGCCGAACGAGAACTTCGCCGAACCCCTCATAGGGCTCCTCCGCGCACTCCGGAAGAGCGCCCAAAAAGTGCACGCCGACGCCATTGTCCGACGTATGGTTATCTAAGAACTCCCTGTGTGCGGAACTGCCCCAGCCCGCGTCCGACCACTGCGTGTTCTGATGCTCGGAGACGGCGAAATAATTGTAATTGATTCCCCACATGAAGCCGGGGTTGTCGTCAAACGTCAGATCGTACCAATACCACTTCCCGTCGTCGAGCCTGACGAGGTTGTAGGCATGGTTTTCTTCTTCGGAAGTTCCCGTGACGAAGATGTTCTCGATCCCCGTCATGTTCAACATCAATTGGAAACTGCGGGCAAAGCCCTCGCAGACTGCGCCCTGTTCCCCGAACACGCCGACGATATTGTGCGCCCAGATCGGGTCTTTGGGAACAACTCTTCGGTCGAGATAGTCCACTCTGTCCAAAATGAGATCGTGATAGGCAAGCGTGGCCAAATAGGCGTTGTCCGGTGCGGATTTCCGCCACCCATCTGCCTGTTTTACGATCATTTCATTCAATTCATGACGAACATCGGGGTTGGTGTACTCCTTGGCGACGGGGATCGCATATCTGTCTTGATCGGGAACGGAAAGCTCCCTTGCAAGCCAATAGTAGAGCGGATGATCGTCGAGATACCCCTTCCAGACGGAGATGGCCTCCTCCTTGGAAAGCCCGCTCCATTCGAACTCGCCCAAGACGCTCGCATTGCTCGCGCCGCCGTGATATTCCCTCGCCTTTTCGTCGATTTCCAGATACAGGTCCTGCATTTGAGCTCCGTTCTCCGTCTCGAGAAAGGACTTGAAGGCAAAATCGGAGGAATATAAATCGGGGTCGTTTCTGTCTGCCGCCGTCCAATCGCGTCTGCCGCAGTTCTTGCAGACGCCGTCTATGTAAGTATGGGAGAGCACGGGCTCATAGACGATCTCCCCCTTCTCCCCGCAGGTGGCACACTCCATCTGAAAGATCCCCGTATAGAGACAGGTCGCCTGGCGCAGGCGGGTCCCGACGTTCTCCCGATAGGTGTGCTCATGATCGAGCAAGGGGAGCCGTTCGGAGAGATACTCGTCACACCTTGTGCAGTTTCTTCTTTTCTCGCCCTCATGAACGGTGTCGGAGGGGGTGACGATCTCCCACTCTCCGAAGTCATGTCCGAGCGCCTCGACAGGGCTCGTCTCTCCGCTTCCGCAATTGAGGCAGAGCCTCTGCTGCTTTCCCTCTCTGGTACAAGTCGGCTCTATCATGACAGTCCACGGTCCCCATTCATGGGGAAGGAAATCGATCGGGCCCTTCTCTTCGCTTCCGCAATTGAGACAGAGCCTGTGCTGCTCCCCCTTCTCGGAGCAGGTCGGTTGCTTTATGACGGTCCATTTTCCCCATTCATGGGAAAGAAGATCGATCGGACTCTCTTGGGAGTCTCCGCAATTGAGACAGACCCTCTGCCGCTCTCCCGCCTCAAGGCAGGTGGGCTCCTTTACAATGCTCCAAATTCCCCAATCATGACCGGTAGACGGAACGGAGCGGGTCTGCTCCTTTTTGCAGACAGTACAGGTGCGGATCTCCTCGCCGTCTTGAAGGCAGGCGGGCTGCTTTACAACGCTCCAACTTCCCCAATCATGACCGGTGGACGGAACAGTGCGGATCTGCACCTTTTTACAGACAATACAGGTGCGCCTCTCCTTGCCATCTTCAAGGCAGGCGGGCGCTTTCTCGATCTCCCATTCGGAATAGGAATGTTCTGCCCTCTCGATCTTGCGCCGCTCCACATGCGAAGTGTCGCGCCGGCAGACGCGCTTCTCCACCCCTTCTTTGACACAGGTAGGCTCAATCTCCGTCTGCCACTCGCCGAAGTCATGGCCGAGCGCGTCCAATGTTTCGATCTTCGAATAGCCGCATTCGGTGCAGGTAAGCTCGACCCTCTCCGCATTCGTGCAATCGGCAGTCCGGATCACCTCTTCTTCGAAGATATGGGAATGCGCCTCCTCCCCACAGCCGGAGAGTGCAAACAGCCCCAAAAGCGCCAAAGATCCCGCCGACAAAACAAGCGTCCGAAGCAGTTTTTTCTTCATCTTTCTCCCCCTCTTCTGTCAAAAATTTCCAAATGTTTCCTTACAATATATTTTATCACGCAAAAGATTTTTGTCAAGGGTATTTTTAAAAATTTTTTGAATTTTGAAGGACCTTAGTCCTCGAGCCCCAAAATATAGTCGGCGGAGAGGTCCAGCTCCTTGCAGAGCCTTGCAAAGGTATCCAGTCTCGGCAGTTTTTTGGTCGTCGAGTACTGCGTCACCATCTCGGGAGAGATGCCCACACGCTTGGCGATCTCGATCGTCGTCAAATTGCTCGCCTTGAGCTCCTGGCTCAATCTCTGTTTGATCAGATCCATAAAAGTTTCACCCCTTTTGAAAATTTTATAACTAATAGTTAGTTTTTGCTTGACAGCTAACCTTTAGTTAGTTATAATGAGAATAGATTGATTAAAAAGGAGTAAAAAAATCTTTAAAATGCCAAAAAAACGGGTCCATGACCCGTTCCGCAAAATTTTCAAACTCACGGGGCAAATCGCTCCGTGAGTTGTTTTTGAGATAAAAAAAGCGGCGGAAGACCCGCCGCAAAGCATTTTGATAAGTTATTTTCTTCTTGTGTAGGACAGAACGATGAACAGATAGCGCAGGAAGTACACGAGGGAGACGAGCATGGAGGCGACATAGGTCATCGCCGCGGCGGAGAGAACTTTTTCCGCGCCCTTGATCTCTCTCTCGTCCAGAATCCCCTCTTGAAGGAGCATCTTCTTCGCTCTGCGCGAGGCGTTGAACTCGACGGGTAGGGTCACGAGGATGAACAGCATCGACATCGCATAGAAGCCGATCCCCGCGAGCATGAACCATACGCCGATGTTGTTCGGGGTGGCAAAGAAGATAATATCGAGGATAATGCCGACGAGAATGAGCGGCATCGCGAGCCGCGAGCCGATACTGGCAACGGGAACGAGCGCACTTCTCAATTTATAGGGGACATACCCCCTCGCCTTCTGCATGACGTGTCCGATCTCATGCGCAGCAACGGCGACAGCCGCGACGCTCGCCGAACCGTAGGTGCTCTCCGAGAGGTTGACTTGCCGCTTTGTGGGGTGAAAGTGGTCGGTGAGCCTTCCGCGGATGCGGTTGACCGTGATATCGTTGATGCCGTTGTTCCGCAACAGCCTCACCGCCGTGTCATATCCCGTCATGCGGGACATGTTGGGCACGCCGTTGTACTTCGCATAGGTCGAATTGACCTTGCTGCTCGCCCAGGCGGAGAGGATAATAAAGGGAATGAGAATGAGCAAAAACAAAAAATACTCGTACATATTACACCTCTTTTGATATTATAACACCGTTCTCGCTTGTTGAAACAGAAAAAGGGCTCCCCTCTTTCCGGGGAGCCGCAAAATCAGTCTTCCAGCCCTTCGTTGAGCTTTTTGAGAAGCTCTTGCAGGTCCTCTCCGTGAACCGCGACCGCCTCCGCGATCGTCTCGCCGTGCGCAAGTGCGCAGCCGAAGCAGTGCATTCCCGCAGAGAGCAGAATTTCCGCAGCGTTGGGATTCAGCTCAAGGCAATCCGCGATCAACGTATTCTCTGTTATTTTCGCCATTTTTAAAATCTCCTTTGCAGTTAAGATATTCCTATTATAGCACAAATATTCTGCTTTTACAAGTATTTTTCACATTCTTTAAAGGGCAAGCAGCCAATAGATGAGTCCGACCAAGGCTCCCGCGCTCACGCCGAACACGATGATGGGGCCTGCGACGATGAACATCTTCGCCGCCATGCCATAGACATAGCCCTCCGTCTTAAACTCGATCGCAGGGGACGCGACCGAATTTGCAAAGCCCGTGATGGGCACAATGCTGCCCGCGCCCGCGTTCTTTCCGATGCGGTCATAGACGCCGAGACCCGTCAAAAAAGTCCCTAAAAAGATGAGAATGACAGAAACGGTCCCCGCGAGCTCGTCGCCCGAAAGCCCCGCAAACTCTAACATGTAGCGGAAGAACTGTCCGATACAGCAGATAAATCCCCCGACCAGAAAGGCACGGAAACAGGTCTGAAAGTGCTTTGTGGGCGGGTCGAAGGAATTGACATAGTTGATGTAATTTTTATTGTAGTTTTCCCGCGACTTGCCCGTCATTGTCTCTTCTCCCGCACGCGCTCGATCTCCCCCTCCGGGAAGCAGCTCTCCCGCTCCTCCCTCGTCTTGCCGAGGGGATTGTTCCGAATCTTATTCATGCCTATAATTTGGAACATTCCGCCCTCTTTTATACTCTCCGCAGGAACGGCAATCCTTTTTCAATTTACTGCATGTGAAATTTTAAAAATCGGCATTTTGCATAGTATTATGTCTGACATAGTATATGGATTTTTAATACTATGTCTGACATAATATACCCAAAAACACCTTTGGGGGAGCTTCCGCTCCCCCATTGAGAATGTTTTGTCGCTCACTTAGGGGATTCCCGCTCGCTTTGCTCGCTTGACTCGCCTACGGCTCGTGAGGCGCGTATAGCTTCTCAATAAAACGACGCACCTTCGACTTCACTCCGCTTACGCTCCGTTTCGCTCAGAATGACATCGCTTTTTTACCACTGTCATTCCGAGCGCAGTCGAGGAATCCCCTTGGTCGTTAGAATGCGCGACACCGTATTTCGACGGCTATAAGGAGAGCCTCACTTTGTGTAGTAGAGGAACAACTCATACAACGTCTGATAAAACTCGCCGAGATATTCCGCCGCCAAGACGTCGTTTCCGAACAGAGAGAGCCGCAGATTAGCGTCCTTTGTGTAGCGCATGTAGTAATCCCGCACGACGAGGAAGCGCTGCTCGTAGGAGAGATCGTAATTGGGATTTTCGGGGTAGCTGTACTTCCCCCTCTCGTTCCCGTCCGCATTGGATTTGTCGTAGGTGAGCCGATAGAGAAGGTCCTCTTTGACCGCCTCGATCTTCACCTTTGCGTCCTCGTCGATCTGCTTTTCCACGTCCTCCCGAAGGGTGGAGCGCGCCATATTCTGCTTTAAGAGCGCATTCAGGCGGTCGATCTTCTCATTTGCCGCGTTCAGCAGAATGTTGTTCTTCTCCGTCTGCGCGGTGTAGATCATGGCGAGCTGCACGGAGGACAGATCGTTGTAATCCTCGTCGGTCAATTCGATGATGTCGATGTCCATGCGTACTCCTCCCTCACGTCGAACGTGATATTTTTGATGTAGACTTCCTCGCAGACCGTCTCGATGCGGACGGAAAAGCCCGTCCCGCGCAGGGGAACGGGGAATTTCAGTCTCTCTCCCGCCCTGCCGAAGACGCGCTGCGTCTTTCCATGCTCGGAAGTCGCCTCGAAGACGAGAAATCCCCTTCCGTCAAAGCCGACGCTGTCGAGAAATTTCTCCCGCACGGAAATTCCGAGAAGGCTCCGCTCGCACTCGAGCCAGGCGCTCTCCCCGCCCTTGGGGACTCCCCTTGCCGTCATGCGGTAGAGTTTGCCCTCTTCCGCAAAGAGAAGTTCGTCCCCGCCGATGATCGAGCGGGAGGTGATGCAGATAAAGTGCCCACGCTCTTTTTCGGGGTCGACCGCCCAGAGCCGTTTGTTTCCGTCCTTCATGATAACCGCAAGGTAATAGCCACCATGCACGGCAGCGGAATTGAAGTGATCGCTGTTTGTAAGGTCGATCTCCTCGAAGCCGCAGCCGGGGATACGGCGGATATGCGAGCCGTCGAATGCGCAGAGCCCGCTCTCCGAAAGAAAGACGATCCTCTCCCCGCACAGGCGGATGGTATTCGGGTAAATTCTTCCGAATGCGCAGGGCATACTCTCCGCGGAATACGAAAGGGGTTCCCCCTTGACGCGCAGAACGGTGACGCCGTGTTCGCGAATGAGGACGATATCCCCGCGGTAAGGGATCATCTCGAGGATCTCCCCTTCGAAGGAGGGAAGTTCGGCATATCCCGCGCCGCTGATCGATCTTGTAAAATCCTTGGGCGCGAGGGGGTTCGACCAATGGATCATCTCTCCCTTCGCCGTAAAGAGCCGCTCATATGCAAGACATGCCGCCGTGCCGCCCTCCAGTCCCTTGATCGTTCCCCCTGCGTCGCCGTCGTGGAAAAACACCTCGTTTTTGCCGACGCTGATGAGGTCCTCCTTCCCGTCCGGCGCCCTGTAGATCAAGATGCGGTCGGGCGTGCGCGTCAGAAACTTCTTGCTGTCCGACATGCGCGTGAGAAAGCCGTTGTAACTCAAAAAGAACTGTTGGTAGGCAAATCCGGAGGAAGTCCTCAGCCCGATGCAGTCCGAAGGAAGGGCGGAGACAAACTCCGCCCCCTCCGCCACGACAAGTCCCCCTTCCCGTTCCCGGAAATGCACGCCCCGACAGTAGAGATCATACTCCTCCTCGCGGAAGAGCGTGGGCTTTTTCCGAATGCGCCGCGTCCGGTAGCGCGGGAGGGTGAGTGACTTTTCGTAGATCATATCCACCTCCTCGAACGGATGAAAATGGGTCTTCTTCTTGCGGACGCCGCACGCAGCGCCTCGCGATATTTTTTCTCCCAGGTCGCAGCCTCGGCATACTGTCCGTTGGTCAGCATGTATTCCATGACGACGCCGAAGGAGAGGAGTCTCGCCGAAACATTGTCGGCGATCTCGCAGTCGTCCGTAAAGAGCTTTTCGGTCGGCGCGTAGGTGTATACGACTTTCAGAGAAGCTCCCTCACTCCTCTCCTGCAAGAGAAGGCGGGAGGGTCTCACCTCGAATTTCAGGGAAAGACCGCTCTCATCAAAGACGGAGAGCACCTCGACGGGCGCCTTCGAAAAGCGCGTATAGGGAAGAACGCTTCCGCTTCGCTCGAGCGTCTCCTCGACTTTAAGCGGAAAATAGTCGAGCGCGATCTCGTTTTCCACAAGATTGTAACATCTGAGGAGGGACTTCAGCTCCCCTTCGGGGGTCCCGCCGCAGTCGCAGACGGCTGCGACGAGATCCTCTCTCCCCATATTTGCCGCAGAAAGGGAAAGTACGCTTTTTACCGTCATAGGGCTCCTTTACGCTTCGGTGATCCCGGTGAGCATCGCCTGTCCGCAGGGACGGTAGCACATGAGTTCCGCATACTTGACGAGGGTCGCCGTGTAGACGGGCTTGCCCGCGACCTGCTTCAGGATCTTACCGTCCTCGCCCTCCAGCCACTGCCAGTCGCAGAGCTGATGAAGGGCAAAGTCCTCCGTATTGATGAGGTAAGCGGTGCCCTCGGGGCAGAAACGGTCGGCTACGACGGGCACGCCGCTGTAACTGAAGGTCGTAAAGCCGCCCTCGAAGCTCATCGGCTCGAATCTGCGGTACTTGATCAGATCGTTGAGCATCGCGCGGCGAACGTCCATCGAGCAGAGGATCATGTTGATCTTTCCGCCGTAGGAGCCCTCCACGCTGTCGATCGCCTTCTGCACGGTCGACTCGGTGAGTCCGCCCTCGACCTCGATGATGTTCGGGACCAGCCAGGGGTTGTCCTTCTTGTCAAGGCCGTAGAGTTTTCCCTCTTTCGCGAAGATCGCCTTAAGACCGGTGATCTCGAGATCCTTGGAGTGCTGCATGACGAGGTAGTCGTCCGCCTCGAACGAATGCGCTTCGGAGAAGGCGATCTTCTTATTGACCCTGTCGATCGCCTTGATGATGAGTCCTTCCTTCTGAGAAGCATTGGAAGAATTGTAGACGTCGACGGTCATGCCCTCGGCGAGGTTCTGCAGGGTGTCGAACTCGGCGGTATCGGCGTCGCCTGCGGTCTTGACGGTGGCGAGTTTGCCGCTGCCGTCGCCGAAGAGCATTCTGCCGAAGTTGAAGGACGCGCTCTTGACGAGGCCGTCCATCTCATCGTTCAAAAGGTTGACGAAGGCGCCCTCGTTGGACTGGGAGGCGCGGATCGCCTTGTCGGTGATCTCGATGGAGCCGTAGAGGTTCTTGAGGGTGGAGACGAGCTGCGCATAGTTGTTTCCGCTTGCGGCGGGAAGTGCGCCCTCCTCGGTCCCCGCGCCCACGCCGCCGTTGAAGCCGACGCGGACGGTCTTTCTCACGTCTCTGCCCCAGACGTCCGAAGTCGTCTTCTTGATGGCTGCAAGGAAGGGGTTCGCGCTCTTGTCGAGGGTCTCCCCGATGACGTCGAGATAGTAGGATCTCAGAGCATTGTCTGCCGTTTGAGTAGTGATCATTGAAATTCTCCTTTATTTTTTGGATTTGAAGTAGCCGAGCGCTAAATTACCCGCTTCCGCGATCGACTTGGGACGATTGGCAGGTGCGGATACGCCCGTTCCCGATCCCGAGAGCAGCGGCACGCCCTTGAGCGAATTTAAATAGTCGCTCAAAATGCGCGCCTTGGTGCCCTCGTCCTGCATGACTGCGCGGTAGAGCTCCTCGCTCGGCGCAGAAAGTTGCGCTTGCTCATGCGAGGGCGAGGGCGCGTCCGCCTTGCTCGCCTCCTCGAGCGCCTTCAGCTTCTGGCTGCGGCGGGTAAATTCCGCCTCCAATTCGCCGTAGGCACGCAGGAGGGCGTCCACACTCTTGAATTTTCCCAAAGAAGGCTGATCGGCAGCTTGTTCCTCTGTTTGCGTGACGTTTTCCTCTGTTTTTTCCATATTATTCTCCTTTTTGTCTGTGAGAGGCGATGTGCCTCATCATTCTGTCCTTGACCTCTTGCGTCTTCTCCGCTCCCGAGAGCAGCGCGCGGGTGTGTTCGACGATATGCAGCGCATGATCGTCGTAGTCGTCCGCCTCTGCCTCCTCTTCGAGGAGAATCAGATTCTCCCGTTCCGCCTTGCGGATGTGGAGCTGGGAAATGTCCCTCGCCGAGTCGAAGGAGGCGAATCCGAGCGCGTCGAGCACCTTGTTGCGGATGTCGTCCGACATTTTGCCGTCGGAATCCTTTAAAAGTCCCAGAGAGAGAAGTTTTAAAAGTTCCTCCTTCTCCTCTTCGGGAGTGCGAACGTCCCCCATCTCGAAGCAGACGTCGTCCGCGCTGATCTCGCTCCCGTCGAAGTAGAAGAGTTCGGTCTCCCCGTCAATGCCCGTCATGCGGAGCAGTCTCCGCGAATTTGCGAACTGCTTGTAGAGGTGCAAAATCTGTTTGCCCGTCTCGCGGATGGCGCACTCGATGCTGCGCGCGCTGACCTGCATCCGGTTCTGATCCTGGTCGAGCAGAAGCTGAAGTCCGGACGCCGAAGTGACGTTCGTGGGATTTGCCGAGTTGCGCGAAATTTCGCTCATGCCCGAGAAGAGAATAAACTCGCTCGAGAGCCGCTCCTCTTCCTTCTCAAATTCGGCGGGAAGAGCGCCGCAGTCGAGAAAGTGCGGCTCCTCGGACCCCTGACGGTAGACGAGCACCTTTCCGGGCGAGAGTCCGTCCGTCTCGAGTTCCTCCGTGTCGACGGAGCCGTCCTCCACGGCGATGACGCCCGCCGTCAGCCTGTTCAGAAACTCATGTTTGCGGTTCCTGACGGCGTTGTAGGCGCGTTGGAGGGGGATCATGCGGTCGATGACGGAAGTCCCGAAGAAGGAGCCGGGGAGGGAGACGCAGGTCTGCCGCACGAAGGGGAAGATGCGCTCTCCCCTCTCCCCGTTGCGGTAGGGAAGGGGGCCCTCATAGAGGAGTTTTCCGCCCGCGGCGATCTCGAGCCTTCCCTCGGGGGTCTCCTTGGTCGGCCTCGTGTACCGTTCGATGACGATCTCGCGGTTCTCGAGGACAGGCCTCATATTTCCGTCCATGGGGCGCTTCCATCCCGAAGCCGAGGAAAAGGGCGCGAGGTCGAACGCGTCGATGGTCCTGCCGGCAAGTTCCACGCCGAATTTCTCCTTGATCTCGGAGACGGGGAGCGCCTTCGCATGGATGAGCGATCTCACTTCGTCCATGGTCTCCGCCGTGAGGGTGTCGGGATAGACCTCGAAGGGAGAGATCGCGACGATGTTGACGTCCCCCTCGCGGATGGACCTTCCCACGTCGTCGGTGCCGATGACCTTTCCGTCATCGAAGTTCCAGACGATCTTATAGAAGGCGGTGCCGCAGGTCTCCGACCAGAGTGTGGCGCGGGAGATGATGTCGTCGAGGTTGAGCCGCTCGGAGACGGACTTTAAGATGTTGGACGAGAGCCTCGCCGTCTTGACGTCCCCCTCCGCGTCCGAAAAGGCGCGGACGGAGAGCTTGGGGCGCACTTTGGAGAGACGTGCAAGGCGGGTGTCGATGGTCGGCGCGATGTGGTTGAAGGTCCTGCGGGACTGCCAATAGAACCTCGCGTCCTCCTCCTCGATCTCGCCGCGGTCGGTGATCTCGCAGAACTGGTTGCCGCTCAAAAAGTTCATGTTCAGCTGCCAGCCGCGCTCGATCTGCTTTCGCGCGCTCTGCCTTGCAAGAAAGTCCTCCGAAATCTCGGCGGCGAGCCTCTCTTTGCGCCGCTCCTCTTTGCGTTTGATGGTTTCGTTTGCCTGATCCGTGGCTTTATTCCTCCTTAAGTTCTTTGAGTAATCTTATCTTTTCGGCTTGAAGTTCCTCGTCCGTGAGGGCGGAATAGTCGTCCTCGGAGAGCAGAAATTTGACCGCCTTGAGGTCGGGCGGGACGTCCTTCCGCGTCTCCTTTCGCTTGACGAGTTTGAGTTCGCCGTCGCGGGCGTCGTACTCCTCCGTGACTTCCTCGAGCGAATAACCGAGTGCCACCTTGAGTACGGCGTCCTTCACTTTGTCTTGCTGCATAATTTCTCCTTTTAAAGATTCGACTCCCCTCCGCCTTAAGGTGAAGGGAATCGAACTTACTTGCGCAGCTTCCGGATGAGCCTGTCCTTATCCCGCCTGATCGCACTCACATGCTCCTCCGCCGCAGGCTTGGGACGGGTCATGAGATAGTAGCGCAGCTCATCCATGGAATGGTCGTCTCTCTTTACGGGGCTCTCCCCGCTCCCCCAGAAATAGCTCTTGATCTCGCGGATCATGTTGACGCAGCGGGAAAAGATATAGAGGTTGGGAAGTCCGTTCTTGAGATTCAAGTAGCTTTTGACCCGCGCGATCCCCGTAAAGACGTCCTTGTCGACGCGGGTATCGACTAAGATCCCCCGCTCGTAGAAGAGTTCGGAAACGCTCTTTGCGGAGGCGAGCGTCCGCTGTCCCGCCGCGGGGTCGATGAGCGCCTCGATGCGTCCCTTTCCATCCCTCTTCCAATCCAGCTCCTCACAGATCCTCTTGATCGCGTCCGCATGGTAGTCGACGTCTTCCCCCGCCCTGTAGTGCTCGGCGATCACGTAGACATTTCCGTCGTAGTCGGTACAGTACCAATGCGCGGAGAGCGGATTCTTGAGTCCCGGGTCGATGGAGATCATATCCTGCCACTCCCGCGGGACGGGAAAGGGCTCGATGACGTGCAGGCTCTCCTCGAACTCGGGATAGACGAGCCCCTCTCTTGATGCGAATCTCCCGTAGCGGCGGGATTGCAGGGTCGTCTCGTCGAGAGAGTTCTCGAGGAGCGTTATCTCCCTCTCCGAGAGAAAGGGATTGTCCGCCCACTCCATGAACTCGTACCAGACCTCGGGATTCTTTTTGCGGTTTAAATAGATCTCCTCATAGACGAAGGTCAAGCCCTTGAGGGGCGTCATCGTCCCGAAGATCTCCCCCTCGCGGTCGATGACGCGCATGAGGCACTCCTCATAGATGTCCTCGGGCGGCTCCTCGTCGAACCAGACGAAGTCGAGCGAGCTGCCCTGAAACTTCTCCCGCCCCTGATCGCAGCTCTTAAAGCCGATGACCGAGGTCCCGCCGAAGGCGTTCTTGACGATGATCTGGTCGACGACGCCGTTTTGGGGAGAGTCCTTTCTGCCGCTCTGCATGATGATGTCGGCGATCTTATCGGGGCGCAGGTATTGCAGAATTTTGCGCTGCGCGACGTCGCGCTGGACCTGCGTCGAGAGGGAGACGACCCATCCGAACACATCGGGCTTGTTCTTCTTATAGGGATGAATGCCGAGCGCGATCCAGAGCGCCTCCACCGCGCCGCACTCCGTCTTTCCGGAGCGGTTTCCGCCGAACACCCAGCGGTTGCGCTTTGTGCATCGGTGAAAGAGAAGCTGCTTTTCGTGGATCTTCTCCCCGCGGTTGTACTGCGCGAGCCTGTCCCCCTTTTTCCGCCGCTCCAGCTCCGCCTCGATCGCCTTGATTTTCTCTATAATTTCATTCATTTCGCTAAAATAAACACTTTCCCGCAACCTACAAGTTGTTATGATGGTGACTATGAAATATCTTTTCCTTCTGATCCTTCTCGTGAGCGTGACGCTCTTCCCTCATGCCGCAGGCGATTTGGCATATGCGGAGGAACCCGCGGCGCCGGAGGAGGTCTATGCGGTCGCAGACAGCAGGGAGGTCTGGTTCTATGCCTCGGAGAACCCCGAGAGCGGCTTATTCATCCTGCCCTATACTTATTACGTCAAGGTCCTGCGCAAGGGAACGCTGTTCTGCGCAGTCAAGTACCTCGAGGACGTCGCGCCCTACAAATCGGTGACGGGATTCTGCAAGACGGAGGATCTCACTTTCGTCGACTTTATCCCCGAAAGGCCCTTCCTCAAGCGGGAGATCACCGTCAACTATTCGGCGGAGAACGCCACGGGCACCTGGATGGGCAGGGGGACCTTCGACAAGCTGCAAAGATCCTTCATCTACTTCGGGGAGAGCTACTTGGGGACCGCCCGCTTCTACTACGTCTATGCGGACGGAGCCTTCGACTACGTTCCCGCGACGGGAGAGATCGTCTATGAGCTCAACACCGACTATCTCAAGCCCGTGTCGGGGGAAGGCGACGCGGGGTCCGAAGAGCCGGAAGAGCCTTCAACGGGACTGTCGGGGGGACAGATCGCGATGATCCTTCTCGCCGCAGGCGCACTGTTTGCCATCGCGCTGTTCGTCCTGCGCGGCAAAAAGTCTCCCTCGCCCATGCAGGACGACTTCTGACGGAACACAATGGGGCGGTCGATCCGCTTGAAGACCACCATGCGCTCCTTTCCCTCGCGGATGGCGCGAAGTACCCGCATGAAGGGCGCATAGTCGGAAAAATCTTCATAGAATCTCTTTTCGTCATAGCCGGCCTCATTGAGACGCGCCGCGATCTTGTTTAAGAGAAGGTTTTGCAGACGAAAATAGTTGCGCTCCGAACATTCGAGTTCATAGCCCGTATACTCATCCCGCAAGAGCTCCTTGCGGCGGAAGTACTTGTACTCGAGCAGATACTTTTCCCGTTGCGTACATCCGTCGACGATCTCCTTGAGCATCTTCTCGAGAAGGGTCAGCCTCTTGGCGGTCACGATCTCGCCGCCGAGCCCCTCGAAGAGCGTGAAGACGTCTCCCCTGTCCCGAAAGGAGAGCAGGGCGCGTATTTCCACGCCGCATTCGATCGCCTCCCTCAGCCGATCGATGCGGGGATAGGCATACAGCAAAACCTTGACGTAGTCGTTATTTTTCATAGTCGCCTCCGCAAACGCAAACAAACGTTTGCTATATCATCATACCATCGAAAGTTGACAAATGGGTGCCGATATGCCAAATTTTTCCAAATTTCGGGATTTTTTTTAAATTTACGACTTTTTCTTCGGTTGAACGGTTGAAAATTGCTTTGATTTATGGTAAAATATATTTTGTGAAATTATCGAACGGCAAAAAATTTGCCTGATCGGCACAAGATATGGTAGAATGAGCCTATGAACATGCAAAAGAAAAGGTTGGCGTGTGTTTTGATTCTGATTGCGATCTGCCTCGGCGTATGGGCGGGGGCGGGCTTTTTGCGCGTCTTAGCCGAGGAGAGGGAGGTGGAACTTCTTCTTCCCTCGAGCCGGGAAGAGTACTTGCCCCTCGAGCGTCCTTTGGGCGCCTCCTTTTCGGACAAATTCTTTGCGATCGCAGACGGAAATTATCTCTATCTTTATAAGAGGGAGGCGCGGGAATACGTCCGTTACGAACATTTCGGAACGACGGGAGAGCCCTGCGACATCTCCGCGGTCAACTTCACCTTCGACGGAAAGCTCTTCTTCGCGGACAGCGAGACCCATCTTTTTCGCTATGACCTCACCAAGAATGCGGCGGAGCTTATTCGCGATCTGCCCTGCGCCTCCTTCGCGGTCGCGGGGGACACTCTGTATTTTTCGGCGGTCGCAACGACGGGGACGACCGTCTATGCCGTCTCTCACAACGCCCTCTCCTTTGACAAGGCGGAGAAGGTCGGCGAGATCGTCCCCGGCGCGGTGCCCCGTCTCTTTGCGGAGGGGAACCGTCTTTTCTGCGCCGTCGAGAGCCTCGTCCACATCTATGAGCGGGCGGACGGCGGCTTCTCCCATTCCCAGCAGCTGCTTGCAGGCTCCACGCCCGTCAGCGGGCTCACCGCGATCTGTTCCTTCCGTGACAGACTGTATTTTGCGGACGAGTCGGGACTCTACCTCTCTGCGGACCAAAAACAGACCATTCTTTCCAAGGAAGGGGTCAAGTCCCTGTCCGTCTACGGCGACTGCCTCTATGTGACCATAGACGGGGAGGGCGTCCGTGAAGCGACCATCGGGGGGGACGGCGAGCTCATCTTCACAGGCTACGAGATCGCAGGCAGTTCGAGCTCCTTCAACCGTCTCTCCGAGGCAAACGCCCTGGCGACGGGGGGAGACCTTCTCGTCTGCGCAGATAAGGGCAACGACCGCGTCCTCGTCCGGGACAGACAGTCAAACGAGTACTTCTCCTTAAATTGCGGAAGCGCACAGGCGGTCGCAACGGACGGCGCCGTCATCGCCGCTGCCGTCTCGGACAGGCTGTACCTCTACCGAAAGGGCGAGACAGAGCCCTATTATCAGGAGACCGCACCCGGGAGCATTTCGGGCGTCTCCGTCATTCTCGGAAAGTGCTATTATGCGACGGAAACTTCCTTCTGCGAGGCATGGGAGGGCGGAGCACGGCGGACGAGCGGAATTTCCTGCGTCGCGCTCGCAGGCGACCTTTTGGGAAATCTCTACGCGGTGGACGCCGGGGGCGCCGTCACAAAGTATCGGGAGGACGACTTCGCCTACGGCGGGGGGACAGTACTCGATTATACGATCTCTCCCTCCTTCCGCTCCCTCGGCGCAGACTTCGAGGGGAATCTGTACTATTTGATCGGCAATGAAATTTACAAGAACGGCGCGTTTTATGCCGCCGTTCCCGAATTTGCGGGGGATACGCCCGTCGCGATCTCTGCAGAGGTGCGCAGCGATGCACTTCTTCTCGAATACGAAACTTACATTCTGCGCGTCTCGGGCTCGGGCGTGCCCGTCTTGGACGGGATCGTGACCTCGAACCTTCGGGACCGCGTCTTTTCGGTTCCCGCCAGCGGAGAGATCGCCGCTTTGGACATACCCGAAGGGCTTCCCGGCATTCTGACCGAGCTGGGCTCCCTGAAATCGGGCGCGGGAACTTTTCCCTGTAAAGAGGTCAAGAGAACAAAGGGCGGAACGGGAGTTTTGCTCGGACGCACACAGAACTACGTCCTCTGCGCCCTGTACGAGGAATATGACTATCCCGTCTATCTTCTGCCCGCGGAATGCGTCACCGAGCGGGAGCCGAGACGGGAAGAGCCGACCGCGGCGGAACAGTTCACGCTCAACGAGACGAAACTTCTCGGCTATCCCTGCCTCGCGGACGAGCTGGGGCGGGAGAGCCTGCCCCGCGCCTTCCATGTGACGGTCTTGGACGTGCTGAAATTCGACAATGGGTTCGGATTTGCCTATGTGGAGACCGCGGACGGCTTGAGAGGGTATCTTCCCACAAACCTGCTCTCCGCCGTGGAGCCGACCGAGCGGGAGCCCGAGAGCTACCGTCTCGGATACCTGAAATCGTCGGGCGACGGCGTCCTCTTCCGCACAAACAGCGGCGAGACCATGACCGTGCATGAGCGGAGGCAGGTCCGCATCTATGACAGCGGCGACGGCAGATACATGGTCGCATTCGACGAAAACGACATGACCTACACGGCGCAGGTCACGGGCGCAATGCTTGAGAACGGCAGCACGAATATGATCCGAATCAGTATCATCATCGTCCTCTGCGTCGTTGCGGTGGGGCTGTGCGCGATCTACGTCATTCTGATCAGACCCAAAAAGAAACGATAAAATTTATAAAACGGGCGCGGGCGGCAATTGCCGCCCGCGCCCTATTATATTTCTGTCATGTTGAACGCAGTACGTTCCTTCCCCCCAATAATCGACGGGACGTTCTAAAAACGTAATAAAACATTCTATCGACCGGGGGGATTCTTCAACTGCGCAACGCGTTGTGTTGCTCCGTTCAGAATGACACGTTACCCCCGTTGTCATTCCGAGCGTAGTCGAGGAATCCCCTTGAGTGAGCAGACAGCCGCCCTTAGTTCTAAATAATGTGTGCGAGCAGGGTTTCCCTGCGCTGCACGACTCAATAGGCGCCCCACAGGACGCACATTGTTTTGAAAGCGAACGAGAGGGCCAAACTATTCAAGGCAAAAAAGCCCATTTCCTCGTCGAGAAAGATCGCGTAGCGAGCTTTCCGACGAAACCCTTACTTGTCTAAAATCTCCACATATGTCTCACAGCGCATATATTTTGCGACGGTGAGAAGGTTGCAGTCGCGGTCATATGCCTCATAGAGAGAGAACCATTCGGGATGGCGCATATATTTGACGGCGATGTCGTCCCAGGTGTAACAGCCGTTTTCCTTGCGGACAAAGCTCAATTCTTTATCTCGGCAGGCGATCATATGCAGGAGATTTCCCGCGGGAATTTCCCGATGTTGTATGTTCAAAAGCTCATTTCTGCATGTGTCCATCGTAATGGCGACATGCGGGCAGCGGACGCATTCCGCAAAGGCCTTGGGATTGATCCCATGGTTGAACTCATAGCCGTGATAGTTGGGCGTCTCGGCGATATTTCCCCCCATGAAGATGAAGCGGCAGGGATGCTTTTCGAGCGCATACGGAACCATCGTCATGGGCCCCGAACTGAACAGCACAAACCCCGATTCGAGCTCTTTGAGCCAGTCGCAGAACTTCAAGACGGGCACATTGCAGGCGCGGTCGGGAAAGAGGTCCCCCATTCCGTCCATTCCGTGAATGGTCTGCAAAAATTCGGAGGGCTGGGGATAGTCCGTGGTGTCCACGATCCTGATACAGGGAAGAGGCATACAGAGGTTTGCGATCAGCTTCTTTGCATTGCGGAGGGCGATCTCGGTCGGCACGTTCCCCCCGACGGGAACGATGTCGATTTGGTTATATCCGTCCTCTCTCCAGTGGGTCATGACGTCCACGGTCGCCGCGGCGTCATCGAGTCCGTAGTCGCAGAACATAACAAGTTTCATAGGGCTCTCCTTTCTTTAATTTTATAAGTTACATGATGTTTTTGACGCTTCTCGGGAACAAAATGACGTCGCGAATGTTCTCCATGCCCGTGACGTACATGACGAACCGCTCGAATCCGAGCCCGAATCCGCCGTGCGGCACGCTGCCGAAGAGGCGAAGGTCGAGGTATTGTTTATAGGAGGAAATGTCCATCTTCCGCGCCCTCATGGCGGCGATGAGCTTGTCATAGTCCGCCTCTCTCTGGCTGCCGCCGATGATCTCCCCGATGCCGGGCACGAGCAGATCGACCGCCGCGACCGTCTTTCCGTCGGGATTTTGCAGCATGTAGAAGGATTTGATCTCCTTCGGATAGTTGATGACGAACACGGGGCGCTTATAAACGACCTCGGTGAGGTATCTCTCGTGTTCGCTCTGAAGATCGCACCCCCATTCGACGGGAAATTCGAACCTGTCTTTCTCTTTTTTGAGAATTTCGATCGCCTCGGTGTAGTCGCAGACGGCAAATTCGCTATTTGCAACATGCTCGAGCTTGTCGATAATTCCCTTCTCGACGAAGCTGTCGAAGAATTTCATCTCTTCGGGACATTCGTCCAAGACCGCGCGGATGAGGTATTTCAACATCTCCTCGGCGATCTGCATGATCTCGGGAAGTTCGGCAAAGGCGATCTCCGGCTCCACATGCCAGAACTCGGCAAGATGGCGGGTCGTATTCGAATTTTCGGCGCGGAAGGAGGGCCCGAAGGTGTAGATCTTTCCGAGCGCAGTCGCCGCGACTTCCCCCTCGAGCTGTCCCGAGACGGAGAGCCCAGCCTTGACGCCGAAGAAGTCGTTTTTATAGTACTCTTCCTCGCTTTTAAAGTCCGTCTTCCAAGGCTGCGTCGTCACGCGGAACATCTCTCCCGCGCCCTCGCAGTCGCTCCCCGTGATGAGCGGGGTGTTCATATAGTAGAACCTCTTTTCCGCAAAGAAGCGATGGATCGCCTGCGCCGCGACGGAGCGGACGCGGAAGACGGCGGCAAAGGTGTTCGTCCTCAATCTCAGATGCGGAATGGTTCGAAGAAACTCGAGCGTCGTCCGCTTTTTCTGGATGGGATACTCCGCGGGACACTTCCCGAGCAGGGCGACCGCGCTTGCGTTGAGTTCGACGCCGTCCCCCTTGAACGCCTTGACGAGCTTTCCCGAAACGCAGACGCTTGCGCCGAGCTTGAGACACTCGGGTTCCACATTCAGAGCATTTTTGTCGATGACGATCTGAAGACGCGTAAAACTGCTCCCGTCCGAGAGTTCCAGAAAGGAGACCTGCGACGAATCGCGCGACGTCCTCACCCAACCGCAAACGACGAGCTCCTGTCCCAAAAATTCCTCTTTGTTCAAGGCGTCGTAAATATCCGTATGTTTCATATTTGCCACCTCCGATTAATAAGCACGTGCGAAAATGACGGCATGGGTCGCCTTTTTGCCGCAGCAGACGCAGGTCTTTGCCTTGCGTTTCCCGTCGATGACCCGCGCCGTCGCCTGGGCAAATTCCTTGACCTTGTCCTCGCAGCTGCGTTCCCCGCACCAGCCTGCGCGCACAAAATTTCCTCTGTTCACGCCGTCGAGAAGCTCGTCGAGGGTTTCCGCCTCGACAATGCGCTCCTGCATTCTCTTCTCCGCCTTCGCAAAGAGGTTCTCGCCGATTTTTTGAAGCAATTCTCCGATCGCCCTCTCCGCTTCGGAGAGAGAATAATCGTCCCCCTTCTCCAACGTATCGCGGCGGAAGACGGTCATCTTGCCGCTCTCGATGTCGCGGGGGCCCAGCTCGATGCGGACGGGCACTCCCTTCATCTCCCATTCGTTGAATTTCCAGCCGGGAGAGTTGTCCGAATCGTCCAAAAGCGCACGGATGCCTGCCTTTTTCAGCCGCTCTTCGAGCGCCTTGCACGCCTCGAGCACCCCTTCTTTCTTCATCGCCACGGGGACGATGACGACCTGCACGGGCGCGACGGGCGGGGGAAGTACAAGTCCCCTCTGATCCCCGTGCGTCATGATGAGTGCGCCGATGAGCCGCGTCGAAGCCCCGTAGGACATCGTGTATCCGTGCTTTAAAGCGCCGTCCTTGTCTGTAAATTGAATATTGAACGCCTTCGCGAAATTCTGTCCCATGTAGTGCGTTGTGCCCGATTGCAGCGACTTTCCGTCGTGCATCATGGCCTCCATGCCGTAGGTCGAGATCGCGCCGGCGAACTTCTCCTTGTCCGTCTTCTTTCCCGTGAGGACGGGCATACAGAGGATCTTTTCGGCAAAATCCCGATACAGTTCGAGCATTCTGAGCGCCTCCGCGTCCGCCTCCTCTCCGCTTGCGAAGACGGAGTGCCCCTCCTGCCACAAAAATTCGCTCGTGCGGAGGAAGGGACGGGTCGTCTTTTCCCATCTCATGACGTTGCACCACTGGTTGTAGCGAAGGGGCAGATCCCGCCACGATTCGATCCATTTTGCATACATGTATCCGATGATCGTCTCCGAAGTAGGACGGACGGCGAGGGGCTCCGAAAGCTTCTCCCCTCCCGCATGGGTGACGACGGCGACCTCGGGCGCAAAGCCCTCGACATGTTCCGCCTCCTTCGTCATAAAGCTCATGGGAATGAGCAGAGGGAAGTAGGCATTTTCGACGCCCGCCGCCTTGAATCTGTCGTCCATCTCCCGCTGAATGCGCTCCCAGATGGCGTAGCCGTAGGGACGGATGACCATCGTCCCCTTGACGGGGCCGTAGTCCACGAGTTTGGTCTTCAAGACGACGTCGGTATACCACTGCGGGAAGTCCGACTCGATATCGGCGATCTGCGATACAAAATTCAAATCCTTAGCCATAATATTCTCCGATTATTGACATTTTTGCAGAGAAAGCTTCGCCTTTTCCGCGATATTTTCCGCCGTGAAGCCAAACTTTTCAAAGAGTTTGGGAGCGGGTCCGCTCACGCCGAAACTGTTCATCGAGACGATCTCTCCCTTCTCCCCCGCATAGCGATACCAGGAATAGGGACTTGCCGCCTCCACGCAGACGCGCGCTTTGACGGAAGAGGGCATGACCTTCTCCTGATAAGCATCACTCTGTTTTTCAAACTCCTCGAAACAGGGCATGGAGATGACTCTCGCCTTGATCTTCTCCTTTGCAAGAAGTTCCTTCGCCTTGACGCAGGGCTCGACTTCGGAGCCCGTCGCGATGAGAAGGACGTCCGGCGTCCCCTTGCAGTCGTCGATGACGTATCCGCCCTTGAGCGCGTTCAAATTGCTTCCTTCATAGACGGGCAGATTCTGCCGCGAGAGGACGAGCGCGGTCGGCTGCGTTCCCGTGAGCGCGGAGAGCCAGGCGGCGACCGTCTCCTTCGCGTCCGCGGGACGGAAGACCTTGAGTCCCGGGATCGCGCGAAGGCCGATGAGCTGTTCGACGGGCTCGTGCGTGGGCCCGTCCTCTCCCACGCCGATGGAGTCGTGCGTAAGGATATAGGTGACGGGGATCTCCATGAGCGCGGAGAGCCTGATCGCGTTCTTGCAATAGTCGGAGAACACAAAGAAGGTCGCGCAGTAGGCGCGGATGCCGCCGTGCAGCTGCATTCCGTTGGCGATCGCCGCCATCGCGTGCTCGCGAATGCCGAAGTGAATATTTCTTCCCGCATAATTTTCCGCGGAGAAGTCCCCGAAGCTACAATCGGGCGAATCCTTCATGAAGGAGAGGTTGGAGGGGCCGAGGTCGGCGCTCCCGCCCATGAGCTGCGGCACAAGTTTTGCGACCTGCTGCAGAATATCAAAGGACGCCTGACGGGTGGAGACGGGCTTTTCAAAGGTCATCTCTTTGAGGGGAGAAAGATCAAAGGAGCTCGATCTCACCTCTTTTTTGTACTCCGCGGCAAGATCGGGGAAGATCGCCTCGTATTCGGAGAACATTCTCTTCCAGGCTCTCTCCGCCCGCGCTCCCCTTCTGCCCGCGGACCCGGCGTGTTTGAAAATTTCCTCGGGAATTTCAAAGGGTGCGTGCTCCCATCCGAGCTTTTCTCTCGTCTTTTTGAGATTCTCCTCGCCGAGAGGAGAGCCGTGGCACTTCTGATTGTCCTCGAGGGGAGAACCGTAGCCGATCTTTGTCTTGAAGATGATGAGAGAAGGCTTCTCCTTCTCCTTCTGCGCCTTGCGGATGGCATTTGTGATCATGAGGACGTTGTCGGGATTCTTGACGAGGTCCACCTTGATGACCTGCCAGTTCTGGGCGCGGAACCGCTCGGAGATGTCCTCGCTGAAGGTGATCTGAGTCTTTCCCTCGATCGTGATGTCGTTGTTGTCGTAGAGAACGATGAGTTTTCCGAGTTTATGCGCTCCCGCAAAGGAGCAAGCCTCATAGGAAATTCCCTCCTCAAGGCACCCGTCTCCGACGAGCGCATAGGTGAAGTGATTGACAATGGGGAATCCCTCTCGGTTGAACTTTGCGGCAAGATGCGCCTCCGCCGCCGCCATGCCGACCGCATTGGCAATGCCCTGACCGAGGGGCCCCGTGGAGGTCTCCACTCCCCTCGTGTGGCGGTATTCGGGGTGCCCCGGCGTCTTGCTGTCGAGCTGACGGAAGTTTTTCAGGTCCTCCGTCGTGAGCCCATACCCATACAGGCAGAGCGCAGCATATTGGAGCGAGGAGCCGTGTCCCGCCGAGAGGATAAAGCGGTCGCGGTCCTCCCAGGACGCATCCTTATTGTTGAATTTCATGGCGTTCTGCCACAGCGAATAGACGATGGGAGCCGCGCCGAGCGGAAGTCCGGGGTGACCCGAGTTTGCTTTCTGAATGGCATCTACGGACAAAAACCGCAGCGCATTGATCGTATCCTGCTTGATGTTCATATTTTTTACCCTTTTATTTGAGATTTTCCGTATTCAGGAAGGGATACCCCTTCAAAAATTGCCTTAAAAATGCGAGGATCTTCTCCGCGCCCCCCTCTTCATCGCTCTCGATGTTGACGGGGAGAATGGGATCGTGCAAGCTCAGCCGCACCAATGCCCAGCCGTTTCCGTGTTTTTCATCGAAGTTGACGCGCACGCCCTCGAAATTGTTCGGCGCAAGGGAAATGCCCTCCCTTTTCTTTACTTCTTCCTTCAAATCTTCGATGATCTTGTTTCCGAGCGTCTTGAAATCGGCTCCCGCCGCAAAGGAAAGACGGCATTCCTTCGCCTCCTTGGGCTCGGCAAGATCGCAGATGAGGTCGGAAAGTTCCCTTCCCTCCCTTCTCGCCTTGGAAAGCTCGATGAGAAGTTTCGTGACAAGGTACGCCCCGTCGTCGAGGAAATAATTCTCCTTGAGGGCGGCGTGTCCGCTCGTCTCCATCGCGAGGACGGCGTCGACCCCCTCTCTGTTGAGACGGATCGCCTCGTTGATGACATTTCTGTATCCTCGCTTGAAGCGGTGATGAACGCCGCCGTGCCGTTCGATAAAGTCCGCAAGTCCGTTGCTCGTCACCGAGTCCGTGACGATCGCCGCATGTTTGTGTTCCCGCAGAAGGATCGCCGAGACGAGCGCGATGAGCCTGTTTCGGTTGATCTCCGCGCCGCCGCGAAGAACGGCTCCCGCACGGTCGACGTCGGTGTCGAAGATAATTCCGAAATCCGCATTGCTTTTCTTGACCGCCTCGCAGATCGACCTCATGGCAGTCTCGTCCTCGGGATTTGGAATGTGCCCCGAAAAGGTCCCGTCCGGCTCCAAAAATTGGGAACCCTCGGTGTCTGCGCCGAGCTCCTTTAAAACAAGGCTCTCATAGAACCCGCCCGCGCCGCCGCCCGCATCCACGATGATCTTCATGCCGGAAAGCGGATAAGTTTCTCCGCTCCCCTCTCTCACGAGCCTCACGAGCCCCTCCGCATAGCGCTTCAAATAGCTCTCTTCCCGAATACTCCCCTTCCCCTCGGGAAAATTTCCCGATCGGGCAGAAAAAAGAATTTCTTTGATATCCTCCGCTTCGAGTCCTCCCCCTTCGAGGAAGAACTTGAACCCGTTCTTCTGATAGGGCATGTGGCTTGCCGTGATCATAATGGACGCATTCGCGCCGAAGTCCTCTTTTAAGAGCATGAACATGGAGGGCGTGGAGGAAAGTCCCGTCAGGATCGCCTCCCCTCCCGAGCATTTGACAGCTTCCGCCGCAAGGGCGGAGAGCCTGTCCGCACTCAGCCGCGAGTCGTGCCCGATCGCGATCTTGAGAGGAATGTCTCTCTTCTTGAGAAAGGCGCAGAATCCGCGCACGATGCGGGTAACGACTTCGTCGGTCAAAACGACCTCGTCTCCCTTCACTCCCATAAGCGCCGTGCCCCTGATATCCGTGCCGTTTCGAAGCGATTGATAATCTTCCATAGAAGTGCAAAAGTCCCCAAAATGAAATTACGGAAATATTATACCTTTCTTTGGAAAAATTATCAAGAAATTTGGGGGAAGAACAAAAAAATAATCTGTAAAATTTTTCTTGCAATGCGGGAAAAAATGTGTTATACTATTAAAAAATATCAAAGACGGATTTCGGAGGAAAAATGTATCAATTTACTCTTTCGACAGACTCCACGTGCGATCTTTACTACAAAGAGTACGAGGAAAACGATATCAAACACGCGCCCCTGACCTTCATGATCGAAAAAGGCGGCAAAATCCGCGAATGTCTCGACGATTTCAAGGAATACCAAGAGTATGTCGACTTTTATAACGAGCTGCGCGGCGGCGCTTTCTCCAAGACGGCGATGCTTAACTACGAGGCGCACCTCGAGCACTTCAAGAAACTGGCCGCGGAGGGCGCGGAGGACGTCGTCCACTTTACCATCTCCTCGGGTCTTGCCCGCACGCACGAAGTTGCCGAGCAAGCCGCCGCGGACGTCAAAAAGGACTATCCGAAATTCAACGTCTACGTCGTCGACTCCCTCGCGGCAACCTCTGGACAGGGTGCTCTCGTGCGCATCGCGCTCAACTGCCGCAACAAGGGCATGAGCGCGAAGGAGACCTACGATCTTGTCATGTCTCTTCGTCTGCATGTCCAGCACTTTGTCGTCGCAGACGATCTCAACTACCTCAAAAAGGGCGGCAGAATCTCCCCCGCCGTCGCTGCGATCGGGAGCGTTTTGAACGTCAAGCCCATCATCTCCTTCACCAAGGAGGGCAAACTCGAGTCGATCGCAAAGGTGCGCGGCGTCAAGAAGGCGATCGCCTTCATCAAAGAGAAGCTCGAAAAAGAGGGTCCCGACCCCGATTACAACTATGTGTTCATCGTCCACACGGACAACGAGCCTGCGGCAAACGAACTCGCCGAATACGTCCGCGAACACCTGCACATCGAACCGGTGATCCAGATCATGGGCCCCGTCATCGGCTCCCACGTCGGCCCCAACGCCTTCGCCCTCGGCTACATTACCAAGAGCGAGAGAAACGAGTTTTAAAGGTTTCGAAGAAAATCTTCTTACGGAATATTTTCTTCGAGGAAAGTTGTGTTAGACATGTCATTCTGAGCGAAGTGGCGAAGCCACGAAGTCGAAAGCGAGCGAAGCGAGCGTGAATCCCCTAAGCTATCGATAAGCTTACAATGTGCGCCCCGTGGGGCGCAACAGGGGGCGCTGCCGCAGAATGGCGATTCTAATCCGCGCAGTAAATTTAGAACAAAGTGCATTGCGCCGCCACTTTCGTGGCGGCGCGGGCGCGGGCGGCATTCTGCCGCCCGCGCTCTTTTTCCCCTTTCCTGTCATGTTGAGCGGAACGAAGTGGAGTCGAAACATCTCGTCCTTAATTGGAAAGGGGCGAGTAAGAATCCTCTCGGTCGATAGTAATGTTGTATTGCGAATTTCGGAACGTCCCGTCGATAACTAAGGGGATTCTTACTTCGCCTAAAGGCTCGTGAGGCGCGTATGGATTCTCAATAAAACGACGCGCCTTCGACGACGGCCCCCTGCGGGTGCCTGCTCAGAATGACATGTTTATAACAGATAAGTCTGTATTACGAATAATAAAGTCTTGCAGAAAAGACAATTTTTAAGCGATTACGTTAAAGCGATTATGCTTTTTAAAACCGTCCTTCCGGCGAAGAGGAAGAATTTTTCCCCAAGAGCGAAATTTCTCTTTACAAATTTCTCGAAATTTTTTATAATTGTACCATGTTACCTTTGATTGCGATCGTCGGCAGGCCGAATGTAGGCAAGAGCACCTTCTTCAACAAGGTCGCCGGCAGAAAAATTTCCATCACCGAGGACAAACCGGGCGTCACGCGCGATCGGATCTACGTCAACAGCGAATGGCGGGGAAAGGCATTTACCCTCGTCGACACGGGCGGGATCGAACTCAAGAGCGAGGACATGATGTGGCGGGAGATCGCGACCCAGGCGCAGCTTGCGGTGGAGACTGCCGACGTCATCCTCTTTCTCACGGACGGAAGGGAGGGACTCACCTCCTCCGATACGGACGTTGCGGACTATTTGCGGCGGAGCGGAAAGCCCGTCATCCTCGTCGTCAACAAGATCGACGACTTTTCGTATGACAAGCTCTTTGAATTTTACTCTCTGGGACTCGGCGAGCCGATGGCGGTCTCCGCCGAGCATTCCCGCGGCATCGGCGACGTGCTCGACAGGGCGGTCGAATGCTTCCCCGCCTTCTCGGAGTCCGAGAGCGAAACTTTGAAGATCGCCCTCGTCGGAAAACCCAACGCCGGCAAGAGTTCCCTTGTCAACAAACTCCTCGGAGAGGAGCGCACCATCGTCACCCCCGTTGCGGGCACGACGCGCGACGCGATCGACACCCCCTTCACGCGCGGGGAGAAGCATTATACCATCATCGACACGGCGGGCATCCGCAAGAAGCGTTCGGTCAATGAGAACATCGAGTACTATTCGGTGCTTCGCGCCTTCGACGCCGTGCGCCGCGCCGACGTCGTGATCCTCGTCGTCGATTCGGAAGAGGGACTCACTGAACAGGACGTCAAGATCATCGGCTTCGTCCATGAGGAGGGAAAGCCCTCCGTCATCGTCATGAACAAGTGGGACCTCATCGAAAAGGACACCCATACCATCGAAAAATTCGAGGAGAAGCTCAAGGAAGACCTCAAATTCATGGACTACTACAAGTCCGTCTACGTCTCCGCGAAGACGGGTCAGAGGGTCGAAAAGATCCTCGAGGCTGCGGAAAAGGTCTACGAACATGCGAATTTCCGCATTCCGACGGGCGCGCTCAACGACCTTCTCATGGACGCGATGAAGCTCTCCGAGCCCCCTTCCTATCAGGGCAGAAGGCTCAAGCTCTACTACGCCTCCCAGGTCTCCGTCAAGCCTCCCCTCTTCGTCCTCATGGTCAACGATGAAAATCTGCTGCACTTCTCCTATGCGCGGTATCTCGAGAACGCCATCCGCGCCGCATACGATTTTTCGGGGACCCCCATCCGCATTCAGGTAAGGAGCAAAAAGGAAGAATGAAAGAACTCGCCTTCAATTCCTCATGGTATTGGTTTTTGTTGATGGCAGTCGTCTGCTACTTCATCGGCTGCTTCAATTTTGCCGTTCTCATCGCAAAGAGCAAGCATAAAGACGTCAAGAAGATCGGCAGCGGAAACCCGGGCACGATGAACATCTCCCGCGAGTTCGGCATGAAAGTCGGCTTTCTCAACTTCATGCTCGACGCGCTCAAGGGCGGCGTCCCCGCTTTGATCAGCTTTTTTTACTTTCGGAATTATGTCTTTGCGGGGACGAATGTCGTCGTCTCCGACTTTACCCGCTATTTTTGCGGGCTGTTCGTCGTCATCGGGCACATCTATCCCGTGACGATGAAATTCAAGGGCGGCAAGGGCATCGCCTCCACGCTCGGGCTCTTCTGGATCTGCCTCTCCTGTGAAAAATGGTGGTTCTTCTTCTTGGGATTCCTCCTGCTCGTCGGCGTCGTGGGGTACATTGCCTATACCGAGTGGGGCTCGATGGGGTCTCTCTTAGGCGTCACTTGTTTCTCCGTCTGGCAGGGGCTCCTGTTCGTCTTCCGCTACGAGGGACAGATGAATCTTCCAGTCATTCTTCTCTTTATGCTCCTTCTTGCCCTCAACTTTTTGACCTGGTTCGCCCATCGGAAAAACCTCGTGCGGCTGTTTGCGGGAGAGGAACATCGCACGTCCGTCAAAAAACTCTCCAAAGGCAAGCGCGGAATGAAAAATATGTGACCCATGTCACGATTTTACGCCTAAATTCGACGACAAAAGAATATAGTAGAAAGAATGGAAACCTCAGAGCAAAAACAGAATAAGCTCCTCGGATTTTTGACAGATATTCTCCGCGGCGTGGCGATCGGGATCGCCTTCATCATTCCGGGCTTTTCGGGCGGCTCCGTCGCCGCGATTTTGGGCATTTACGAACGCCTTGTCGGCGCGATCGCCAACATCTTCAAGCGCTTTAAAGAGAGCATTCTGACTCTCCTTCCCGTCCTTCTGGGAATGCTGGTCGGAATCGCCGCCCTCATTCTTCCCATTCAATGGGGACTCAAAAATTACCCGATCCCGACCGTCACCCTCTTTGTGGGGCTGGCGATCGGAGGGCTCCCCTCCGTCACACAAAAACTCAAGGGCGGACGCCCCGCGCCCGTCCACTTTGCGGCGTTTTTCATTCCCCTGATCGTCGCCGCCGCGCTCTGCTTTCTGCCGAATGCGAAGGAAGTCAACCTGCTCGAGCCCAACTTCGGGCTCTGTCTTCTGCTCGTTTTAATGGGCTTTCTCGGCTCCGCCGCCCTCGTCATTCCGGGAATTTCGGGCTCCATGCTCCTGCTCATCTTCGGATTTTACAACCCCATTGTGCATATTTTGACCGACAACCTGCTGAAAGGACTCAACGTCGGCGTCAGTCTCTTGGTCCTTCTCTGTCTTGCGATCGGTGTCGCCGTGGGATTCTTTGCGATCTCCGTCCTCATGAAATACCTGCTCGAAAAACACCCCCGCGGGACATATTTTGCGATTTTCGGATTCATTCTCGGCAGCATTCCCGCCGTCTACGCCTCGACGATCCGCGAGAGCGGCACGATCCTCTTTTCGAATCCTTGGTATTGGGTCGTCTCCGCCGCCCTTCTCCTCGTCGGCTTTGCGATTTCGTTTACACTCTCTTATTTTTCAAAGAAAAAATAGATTTCGAACCTTTTAATATTTATCGCAAATCTTATTTATATATTCTTGCATTTCCTGCGGCGTTTCGTGGAAGCCGCGCCTAACCCATTCGTCAAGTAGCCCGAACAGCCCATAGGAGTAAAACCTACCTTTGTAGCATTCGAGCGCATTCTCGCCATACTGTGGCACCATAATTTCATAAAAAGAATTGTAGATCGCCGTCTGTAAGCCTCGTTCATAAAGAAGCGCAAGGAGATCTTTTATGCTGTAATTGTATTCAAAAAAGGTCAAGCCGTTTTCGGGCGTAAAGTTTCTGCGTTCCGCAATCTCGTGTTCTTCCGACCAATGTTCCCATAACTTTATCATTTTATATGTAATTGCTTCTTGTTTGCTTGTAAAGTTGCGAAAATAGGTCGTTCTCCCGACCTGTGCCGTTTCCGAGATTTCGGGAACGGATATTTTTTCTATCGGCTTTTTCCGAAGTAATTTGATAAGCGCGTCGGCAAGACACTCTTTTAAGAATTCCGTCGTTTTTGCGTTTCCGCCCATATTGTTCTCCTTTACGGTACTTTTTGTCGATTTCGTACCGCTAAGCATTACTTTTTGGATTTCGTACCGCAATGGATAACTTTTTTCGCAAAGTACCGTTGCCTTTTTCGAGCCATTCAAACGCTTTGAGATGACGTTGAAATGTGCTACATTATTGGTACGATAGTTTCCATATAAGTTTATCATACGTTACGGGATTTGTCAATCAAAGGAGGTACACGGTGGTAATTTTATTTGACCTTGACGGAACATTGCTCCCTATGGATCAAGAAATATTTACAAACGCCTATTTCAAAAAGCTATCCGAATATTTTGCTCCATACGGATATGAGCCGCAAGAGCTTATAAACGGAGTGTGGCACGGTACAAAAGCAATGATAAGGAACAATGGCAAAGCGACAAACGAAGCGGCTTTTTGGGAAACATTTGTGAGCGACTTCGGGGAAAAAGCGTCCGAGGAGAAAGAACGGTTTCTTGCTTTTTATGAAACCGAATTTGACGGACTGAAAGCTCTTTGCGGATTTAATCCGTCGGCAAAGAAAACGGTACACCTGTTAAAAGACAACGGCTACACTCTTGCCCTTGCATCCAATCCCGTATTCCCTCTATCCGCACAAATCAAACGGCTGAAATGGGCGGGGCTTGATGAAAACGACTTCATCTATATTACCTCTTACGAAAATTCACATTTTTGCAAGCCCAATCCGCTGTACTTTTCTGAAATAGCCGAAAAACTTCGAGTGAATTTGAGCGATTGCATTATGGTAGGCAACGATACGACGGAAGATATGGAAGCGGAAATCGTGGGAATGAAAGTGTTTTTGCTTACTAACTGCTTAATAAACAAAGAAAGGAAAGATATCTCCAAATTTCCGCGCGGGAATTTCAGACAATTACTTAATTTCGTAAATCTTGATTTAGGAGGATGAAATGGAAGAACAAACCGTTATGCAAAACAAATCCGACACCCCGAAAAAGAAAGTAAAGCACAAAGGGCTTATTATTTTAGGCGGCTTGATTATTTTGGTCTTGATCCTCTATTTTGTGCTTACTTGCAATACGCAGATTATCGTGGGCTTCATTCAGAAAGCGACTTACGGCGACAATCCGTTCAATTCATACGAGCCGTATTATGAGCCGATCAACGGCAAGAAAGACAACGGGCAGTATCTCATCAGCGAGATCAAATACGATACGGAATATCCCAACAGCTACCTCGACGTTACTTATCCCGACGAAAACAGAGAAACCGACCGCCCCACGCTGTTCTATTTCCACGGCGGCGGATTCTTCGCAGGAAGCAAGAATATGGGCGATCCTATGGCGGAAACCGACGCAACGGCTCTCATCGACGATATTTGCGCCGCAGGATATAATATCGTCAATGTGGATTATGCGCTCGTCCCCGATTGTCGTTTTCCCGTTCCGCTGATTCAGGCGAACAGGGCGTTTGCGTATATACAAGAACACGCCGCAGAGTATCATTTGAATATGAACAAGGTTGTGATCATGGGTTCGTCTGCGGGTGCGATCATAACAAGCCAGCTCGGCAGTATCATTACAAATCCCGAATATGCCGAATTGCTTGGAATTACACCCGCGTTCAAGCCCGAACAGATCAAGGCGGTCATTCTTGACGACGCGCCCCTCGATTACGAAAAATTCTCTTTTGCAACGAAAATCCTTGTCGGAAATTATGTCAAGGGCAGTATCTATCTGAATAAAGACGAAATTAAAAAGTACAACAACATAAAGAGCCTTACCGAAAGTTATCCCGCCGCCGTACTTCTCGGCAGCGAATACCGTCACGATATGAACGTCATGCACGAAGAACTTCAAAAGCTCGGCTCAGAACACATTCTTATCGATCCGTATGCGGAACGCGGAGAGATAAAACAGCATTGTTTTGTGGCTTCCGAACGGGTCGATCCCGTGGCAAAGGACGCATTTGACAGAATGATGACGTTCATAAATGAAAGGACAAAATAAAAGGAGAGGTATCAATAATCTTTATGAAAAAACTCTTAAAAGGCATTTTAAGCGCGGTTGCCGTTATCGTAGTCGCTGTCATTGTATTGATTGTCGTCTTATCGATTAAAAACGGTATTGATTCCAAAAAGCCGCAATTAACCGATGATTACTATGCGAGCTTCAGATCCGATTCCCCATTGGAGAAAAAATATTCGGGGTTAGGAGATTACGAGGTCGCAAATGCCGATTTCGACGCGGGCAATAAAACAATCGACAAATACCGTGTTTGGTATCCGAAAGAACTTGAAAGCACAGAGCAGGAATATCCGCTTATCGTTATAACCAACGCAAGCAACGTTGCGGCGCTTAACTATGAGCCGTATTTCAAGCGGCTTGCGTCGTGGGGCTTTATCGTTGCGGGAAATGAGGATCGGCAAGCGGGTTCGGGCGAATCCACCTCGCTTACGCTTGACTACATTTTGCAATTAAACGATAAAGGGGGCAGCGTTTTCTATAAAAAGATCAGCCAAACAAATATCGGTATTATGGGCTTTTCGCAAGGCGGTGCGGGTGCGATCAGAGCGGCAACCGAATTTGAAAACAGCAACCGATACAAAACAATTTTTACGGGCAGCGCCGCATATCCTTTCCTTGCAAAAAATATGGGTTGGGAATACGACGCTTCTAAAATCAAAATTCC
>CANQBW010000012.1 GCA_947589565.1 uncultured Clostridia bacterium
GGAACAGCTTTTTGAGCATGGTCGATTTGCCCGTCTGCCGCGCTCCCGTCACCAAGATACATTTGAAAGTGCTGTCGTCCTTTTGTACGATTTCCTCAATGCTTCGCCGAATATATTTCATAGGGGCTCCAAGAAAGAAATATGACTGATCTCGAATCCGTTTCGAGATCAGTCATATTATACACCGGTGACGGCGAATTGTCAACCCCAAATATCGTATCCTGTTGAAGTCAAGGGAAATTCATTCCACATCTTCATCGTCTTCCCTCCCCGAGCGGAAAAATTGCTTTTAAATATTTTAAAACATTTCGGACGGCGCGTCAAGGGGCGCCTTAAAAGATATTTCCGAATCCATCAAGCACATTTTGGGTCAGAACAGTTCCGCCGTCTTCGAGAATTTGTCGGTTGAGGCCGAATGCAGGGTCTTCGGCGTCCTCCGCGCGGTATAAAACGAACCGACTTCTGCCGTAAATTTTTGCTTTCTCCATTGCATGGCGGGAGCCACTGTCGCCCTCGCCTTTTTGATAGCTGGCGATCAGAATGACGCGGCTTGAAAACATCGCCTGCAGCCTGTCACGGGCAATAAACCGCCCGATGCTCTCCCCATGCGATCTTGCCTCGGAAAGATATTCGCTCACGACAAGCCCGCCCCGTTCCGCGATTTTCTCCGCAAGACCTTTGTTTTCTTTGGGGTAGATGTTCGAGAGCGTCGTCGGGAGAAAGGCGACCGTCTTTCCGCCTAAGGAGAGACATTCCCGATGCGCAACCGTGTCGCACCCCTGTGCGAGCCCGCTGACGATCGTAAAACCGTTTTCTACGAGCCGCCTTATGATCTTTCTCTCGCGGGAAACGATCTCTTCCGAGGGATTCAGAACGCCGACAACGGCGACATTGCGCCCGATCTCTCTCAAAAGGGAGATGTCTCCCCAATAGGAAAAGAGGGAGGGCTTTTCGCTCTCCCGAATGGATAGGGGCGGGCACGGAAAATTTTCGTCGGAATTTTTCAGAACATGCGATTTTACTTCGGAAGACATCGTCACTCTCTTCTTTTTGAAAATTATTTACATTATAGCACATTTCGATGATTTAAAACGAATAGAGGAAGAACATCTTCCTCCTTTTTTTGTAAAGAAAAACCGACGCTTTCAATCCTCAAAGCGTCGGCTTGTTTGCTTTCCCGAAATCTTCTATGAGAAGTTTAATGTGATCGATCTGGATGTCGGTAAGCCCGTCCACGGAGACTGTCTTAAGGTTATCGAGCCCGAGAAGGGAGTCGGTAGAGACGTTAAAAAACTTTGCAATCTTCACAAGCATTTCCACGGACGGAAGAATATTGTCGTTTTCCCAATTCGATATGCACTGCTTGCTGACATGCAGGCTCTTCGCAAGCTCTACCTGGCTTAAGTGCCGTATAGTTCTCAACACGCGGATGTTCTCGTTTAACATGGTATTCATAAAAATTTTTTCCTTTTTAGTCAATTTTTATTTTACTATTGTAAAAAATCGCTTGACAAGAACAAAATACTTTGGTATATTAATCATGTACTTTTCGGGAGGGCATACTCTTTCCCACTTCGGCGATTACTTCCGAGACATTCGTTGCACTTGAGGAGGAAACCTGATAAACATGAAACGTATTTTATTTATCGCTTCATCCATAACGCTTACCATTCTCTTGGCTTTTGACATTATTCTATTGTGCTGTGTTGTTCCTATGGAGGAAGTGCAGCAGACGACGGGCGGGGTCGTATTAGACCCGAATGCAACGGACGAGCGGCCGAATGAGGGACAGGGTGCGTTGCCGGGAGTCACCGTGTCGGGATTTTCCGCGTTGACCATTATGTCCGAACTCGATACGATCGCAATTGATCTTTATAACCCCATTGAAAACAACGGGCTGTATATAATGACCTTCGAGTTCCGTCTTCCCGATGAGAGCGAGCAGGGCTATGAAGTACTGTTCAAGACAGGCTATGTTGCGCCCGGCAAGCACATCTATCAGGTGACGCTCGCCCACGGGCTGGCTGCGGGGGAATACACGGGGCAGCTTCTGGTGCAGCCCTACCGCATGAGCGATCTTACGCCCACGAACAATGTGTCGGCGGTCGTCAAGCTGACGGTAAAATAGGTGACAACGGGGAAAACCCGCGTCATAATAAAATTTTTATTAGAGGTGTTTTATGAAAAAGAGAAACTTGGTACTTTTTGGCTCTGCTGCAATGCTCTCGTTGGCACTTGCAGGTTCCCTCGGCACGTTTGCCGTCGCTTCGGCAGAGGAAATCAATCAGAGCAGCGATCCTAAAACAGGTACAACGCCCGTCACTTACACAAAACAAGACTCGTGGTCAGTCACCATTCCCGAATCGATCACGATCGGCGGAGAGGGTGGAACAGTCGAAGCAAGCGGGGTTGTCATCGAGGATGGTAAGGCCTTAAAGGTTACCGTAAGCAGCACGAACAACTGGTACGTGAAGACCGAGGGGAAGACTGGATTCAAGTATAAACTCAAGGCTGGAGGAACCGAAATTACCAGTGAATCTAATACTGTCCTTACGGTAGATGCGGGAACGCCTACTGAGAGTGTAGAATTAACGGCGGAGATAAATGATTCGACAGCCGAGAATAAGTCCACCGGCGGAAACGCATATACCGATACGCTCACCTTTAGCGTTGCGGTCGCAAATGCCGACTAATTTGTTTCGGTAAGAAAAGGGAAAAGTCATGTTTGCCTTGAATGCAGTGACATTTTCGGTGTTGAAGGGGGCGGCGATCGCAGTTGCGGCCATCAACGCGGTCGCGCTTGTCGCGGCGCTTGTCTGCCTGTACCTTGCCCGTCGCTCGGCGAAGAAAGAGGAAACGGGCAAAGAGCAACACGCTTCCGCCGATTCGCATAAGTAACAATCATAATCCACCCGCTTTGCGGGTGGATTATGATTTTGAGCGAGATGCTCATTCCGATCAAAGACGAGATGTTTCGCGTTAATGGGTAAATATTTGGAAATTGCAATCAAAAAAGTTGTTTTGATTGACAGCGGGGGAAATGTGTAGTATAATAGGTCCGTATCAATCGAAAGGAGGGGAATCATGAGCGAAACGCTTGCACGCAAAGTGAGGATCGGATACGGGATCTTTCTTTCCGTATTTACGGCGGTCCTTGCCGTTTTGTTCATCGTGGGAGTCGCGCAAATTTACTTTGCGGACGTTCCCTTAGGGGAGCCCAAGTACTCGCGCGAGATCGTCGGCGAGCATCTCAAGCCGATCCTCATCGTCATGCTGATCTGGATCTTGGCGATCATCGGCGGCTACATTCTGTCAATTGTTCTTCCGGAGGCGAAAAAACAAAAGAGGAAGCCCTCTGCGAGCGATTCTCTGAAAAGGCTCAAGACCCGCATTCCGCAGGGCAGTAGTGAGGAATTTCTTGCCGAAAAGAAGGTCTATGACCGGATGCAGATCATAAAGATCGTCATCTGGTCGGTGTGTGCGGCGTTTGCTTTGGTCTCTGCGATCGTCTCCATCGTCTATCTTGCGACCGGAAACCATTTCGACACCTCGACCGGGAAGAATTTCAACCAGCTCGTTGTCCCGATGGTTCGCTTTATCGGGCCGTGGGTGCTCGTCTCTTTCCTCTTGTTCGTCGGGGCGACGCTGTATGAATACTTCACGGCGAAAAAGGAGCTTGCGGTCGCGAAGAACCTGTTGGTGCTCGGGAAGGGCTCTCCCGTTGCGGCGAGAAATGCGCTTCTCTTGAAAAAGGACGCGGCTCTCGCCGTCGTCGGCAAGCCGAAGGTCATACTCGCGCTGCGGATCGCCGTGCTTGCGATCGCCATTTGCTTTATCGTCATCGGCAACCTGCCCGCCAACCCGGGACAAATTTGGTTTGCGGGCTTCAATGAAGTCTTGAGCAAGGCCGCCGACATCTGCACGGAGTGCATCGGACTCGGCTAAGGAGGAGAAGATGGAAGAGGAAAATAAGAAAATCGAAACCGAAACACCTTCGCCCGAAAGCCGGCCGACGGAAGAGGGGAAGACCCAAGAGGCCCAAGGCGGGGAGACCGAGCCCAAGAAGAAGGGCTTCAAGGTCTGGTGGCAGAACCACAAGCCGACGAAGAGAAGGCTCATTCAGGTCTATGCCGCCCTCCTCTACAATGTTCACTTCAGGGGATTTTTCAACGGCAGAATTTATAAGGGCCCCGTGAAGGGACTCTGCGTCCCCGGATTCAACTGCTACTCCTGCCCGGGCGCCGCGGGAGCCTGTCCCTTAGGCTCCATTCAGAACGCGCTGGCGCACAGCAGCGCGGAGACGCCGAACGCCATCTTCTACGTCTTCGGCATCATTCTGCTGTTCGGCGTACTTTTGGGCAGAACGATCTGCGGATTTTTGTGCCCCGTCGGACTCGGCCAGGAGCTCCTCTATAAGATCAAGACCCCCAAAGTCAAGAAGAGCAGGGTCACCTACGTCCTATCTTATCTGAAATACGTCTTTTTGGCGGTGCTTGTCATCGCGGTGCCGCTGCTCTTCAATATACAGTCGAACTCCGTCGTCCCCGGGTTCTGCAAATACGTCTGTCCCGCGGGAACCTTCGGCGGCGCGATCGGACTTCTGATGAATCCTGTCAACAACGACTATTTCGGAATGCTCGACGTGCTCTTCACCTGGAAGTTTGTCGTCATGGTCGTCGTCATCTTGCTGTCCATCTTCATCTTCCGGTTTTTCTGCAGATTTATCTGCCCGCTCGGCGCGATCTACGGTTTCTTCAACAAGATCTCCATCATCGGCGTGGGACTCGACAAGAACAAGTGCACCGACTGCGGACTCTGCGTCTCCCACTGCAAGATGGACATCAAGCATGTCGGTGACCATGAGTGCGTCAACTGCGGCGACTGTATCTCCGTCTGCCCCGCAAAGGCGATCAGCTGGAAGGGCTCCAAACTTCTCCTGCATCGCAACGCGGTGGAGGCGGTCGCAGAGCCTGCGGCGGAAGAAAAGCCGCTCTCCTCGATGCTCTCTTCGAACGTTCAGGCGGCGGAGAGTGTTGCGATCGCGGACGGCTCGCCCGTCGTACCCGTCTCTTCGGAGATCTCTGTTGAGGCTCCCGTTGCGGAGGCGCCTGCGGCGGAGGCTCCCGTCAAGCAGAGAAAAAAGCGCGGCAGAAAGTTCTACCTCGAGGTGACGGCATGGGTTCTCGCCCTCGTCGTCTTTGCGGGCGCGTTCGTCTACTATAATTTCATCTACTATTATTTACTCGAAAAGGACGAGGGGTCGAAAATTCCCCCTTCGGATCTGCAGAACTACTTCTCCGTCACCCTCAACAGCGGATCGGGAAAGGATTTCACGATCTCTAAAGAAGGGGAGACCGCGACCGAGAAGGTCGAGCCTCTGGCGGGCGAGGGAACGGAGGCGGAGCCCTACATCATCACTTCGATCGAGGGCGTCTACTCGCCCAAGATCAGAGAGGGGGAGACCGTCTACTATTGCTATCGGCACGTATCGGGCGAGGATCAACCGGAGTATACAAGCGGCCCCTATACCTATTCGACGGAGAGCGATTATAAGTTCGAAGCCTACTATGTAAAGCACGACGAGAGCCGTCTGGCGCTTGCCACCATCGAGGGTGCGAAGACGGAGACCTTCTCCCTCGTGGAACAGGGATATCAGGAGGGGAATCTTCTCTATGGGTTCGAGCTCGACGTCGTCAGTTTGGAGGAGGAAAAAGAGAAGCAGAAGCTCTCCGACCACTACGGAAAGGTCACGGTCATCAACTTCTGGTACACCTCCTGCGGGCCCTGCGTCGCCGAACTTCCCTACTTTGCGGAGATGGCGGATAAGTACAAGGATCAGATCGACATCGTCGCCATTCACAGGGCATACGAGAAGGATTCGGAGATCGTCTCCTTCATCGAAAAGCAGGGCTGGAACACCTGGAATGTCTCCTTCCTGCACGACACGGGCAGCCTGATTGTCAGCAATACCTATGCGCTCTACGGCGGCAAGGACGCCTATCCCATGACCGTCATCATCGACGCAAACGGCTTCGTCACCTGCCACAACCAGGGCCCGATCGCAAAGGATGTGCTCGAAGCGGAGATTTTGAAGGCAATAGGGTGAGTTTCGAACGAAATCTTCCCTTCGGGAATATTTACGTTCGAGGAAATGGGCTTGTTTGCCTTGATTAAGTTGTCCTCTTCATCGCTTTCACAACAATGTGCGTCCCGTGGGGCGCGTATAGGGGCGTGCAGCGCAAAAGCGTGGTTTTGCTCGCACACATTATTTTAGAACAAAGGGCAATGCGCCGCGCTACGAAAGTAGCGCGGCGCACTTTCTGTCATTCCGAGCGCAGTCGAGGAATCCCCTTGGTCAATAGATTGCTTATGAACCGAATACAAACTGCGCCGCCACGAAAGTGGCGGCGCTTAAATTAGTTTTTGTTTTGTTATCTTATTCGGCGGGGTCGAGGATGATGCTGCAGAAGCCGCCGCTCTCTTGGGTCAGATACTTATCGGCCGCAAGCGAATAGTCCCTCAGATCGGCAGCCGCGGAGGACTCTCCGGTAGGCATATGGATCTGATGCTTTCCTTTCGGCAGACGGAAGAGTTCTCCTGATCTGTTTAAACTTGCGATATGAAATTCGTCGAAGCGGAGGTTGGAGCAGGACTCGTCGGTGCAGATCTGACCGATGTCTTCCGTGGGACTGCCCTCGAAGATCTTGTCCGCCGAGAGCATATAGAGGACCTGATAGGGGACTTCTCCGTTCTCGTCGGGGGTGGCGGGCTCCGCCTTGATGATCCCCGTGGGCTGTTTCGCGCTGACTTTGACGGGCGTATAGATGTAACCCGCCAGGGTGCCCGTGATGTAGGCAACATAGTCGCCCGTGGGAAGCTCCGCGCTCGCCTTCATATTCGAGATGGAGCAGAGCTTGGAGTTCGTGGAGTTATAGAAGAGGATATTGAGCCCGCCCGCTGCGGTGAGACCCTCGATGGACACGGAGTATTCCGTGGTCTTGGGAGCCGCGGGCTCTTCCGTCTGGCCGCACTCGCATACGCCGTTCGTGAAATGATGTTCGGACTCCTCGTACCTTTCTCCGCACTCCGCGCAGATCTTCCAGTGGTTGTTTTCGTCGTGATCCCACGTGCCTCCGGAATGCTGATGGGCAGTTTCTCCGCAGGCTGCCGCGGTAAAGCATACACCGAATGCCATGCAGGCAGCAAGCACGGGAGTGACTATTGCTTTCAATTTCATACTGACCTCCGTTTGTTGTTCAGATTTCCCTATTATTATAAGGGACAAATTCCCATTTGTCAAGAGCATTTGAAGAAAGTCTTTGAAAAAATCACGCAATTATCACCTTTCGATCTTCAAAAAAACTTTCACGCCGTCCTCTTCGGTGTACTCCCGCCGCGCACAGAGCGCATCGACGAGGAAGAGCCCTCTCCCGCTCTCCGCAAGGGGCTCGGCGAGGGTGCTCTTCTCGGGAGGGCGGAATCCGTCCTCGCTCTTGACGGAGAGAAGAAGCTCGTCCCCCGTAAGAGATACTTTAAAATACGCCTTTTTGCCGCCGTGCTGCAGGACGTTTGAAAGTAGCTCGTCCGCAACGAGTTTTCCCGTGAACACAAAGTCCTCGCTGAGGTGTTCCTTTAAAAGGCTCTCTTCGAGCCGATGAAGCGCCGTCCGCAGCGCGTTGAAGTCGCTGATTTCGAAGTACATCATTCCGCCAGACTCTCTTTGAGGGAAGACCGTAATTTTTCGAGGATCTTCCGCTCCATGCGGGAAATATACATCTGGGAGACGTGCATGTGCTTCGCCGTCTCGCTCTGCGAGAGCTCCTTCCCGAAGCGGAAGAAGACGAGCGTCTGCTCCTCCTTGCTCAGTTCTTTTAAGGCGGAGCGCACGGCATCGCGCTGTTCGAGCTGTTCGAAGGCGTCATTCTTGTCGGGAAGAAGATCCAAAAAGGTATTTTCACCCTCCTCGTCCTCCTCGCTTGAGACGGCTCTGTCCAGCGAGAGGGGAGCCGAGCTCTCCATCGCGGTGACGATCTCTTCCTCGGAGATCTGAAGAAGCTCCGAGAGCTCTCTGACGGAGGGATTTCTCCCTTCGCGGGCGGAGAACTCGTCGGAGGCGCGTTTGATATTCGCCTTGAGTTCGCTCACGCGGCGGGGCAGATGAATGAGGCGGGAGCGGTCGCGGAAGTAGTTTTTGATCTCTCCCGTGATGGTCGGGGTGATGAAGGTGCTGAATTTGACTCCCTTCGACAGGTCGAATCGGTCGATCCCCTTGATGAGCGCGAGGGAAGCGACGGAGAGAAGATCGTCGTACTCCACGCCGCGCCCGACGAACTTTTTGACGAGCATTTCGGCGATGTAGAAGTATTTTTCGACGATCTGATTCCGCGCCTCAATACTTTTCTCGCGGAAGTATTGCTCGAAGAGCTCCTTCTCTTCCATCAGAGTTTTCCGATCCCGAAGGAGATGCGCATGTCGTGACCCTCCGAGAAGATTTGAAGGTTCTCGACGAGTGCGCTCAAAAGCGCGACGGAAATTTCCTCTTCGGGAACTTCCTCGCGCGCGACAGAGACGTCCTCCGATTCGAAGGAGATTTTCAAATTATCCTCTTGTTCGAAGAGGACGCGCACATTCTTTCCCCCGCGGCGGGAGAGGAGAAGGAGACTCTCGGTGACGCAGACCTTGCAGTCCTCCGTCTCGTCGAGGTCGAAGCCGACCCGGGCGCAGATGCCCCCAGTCACGAGCCGCACCGCCGTCAGAATGCTGTTCCCGAGCGGAAATTCGAGCGACATGAGCTTCATGATCGTATCTCCATCAAACTGTCGAGCGCACAGATCACAAAGAGCTTTTTGATGCGAGGCTGCGTCTTCACAAGCCTTAAGGTGTGCCCGTTCTTTTGCACGAATTTTAAAATTTTGACGAACGTGCCGAGCGTCGTCGAGTCGATGAATTGCAGATTTTCGCAGTCGAAGGTGATGTCCCCCTGCTTTTCGGCATAGGCATTGAGCACTTCCGCCTCGAACTCTTCTGCGTTCTTGGAGTCGATCTCTCCCGACAGCTCGATCTCGAGCGCGGGCGAATTTTTCACGGTAACTTCCTGCATGGTTCTCCTTCGAAAAACATTCTTTTTTTTGATATAACCCGAAAATATCCTTTTCAAACGCGGTCGTGTGCCGATGTCATTCCCGTTCTTTTTGTCATTCTGAGTGGAGCGTAGCGGCGTAGCCTGTTCCTTTCTGTCATTCTGAGCAGGCACCCGAAGGGTGCCGTCGTCGAAGAATCCCCTAAGCAAGCGACGGGACGTTCCTAAATTCGCAATCCAACATTCTATCGACCGGGGGGATTCCTCGATTCCGCTATGCTCCACTCGGAATGACAGAAAGGATCTAACCCGAATTTTTTGCGGGCGGGATCAGCGATTTCACCGAGGGGAGCACGAGGTCTGGCTTGTCGGGAAATTTCGAGAGGGACAGAAGATTGCTCTCCCCCGAAAGCACGAGCACGCTTGACATCTTGTTGCGGTTTGCGAAGCGGATGTCCGTGTAGAGTCTGTCTCCCACCATGCAGACCTCGTCGCTTCTTAAATTCAGATGCGAGAGCACTCCCTTCGCCATATCGGGAAAGGGTTTTCCGATGACGCGGTCCGGAAGTCTTCCCGCCGAGCGCTCGAAGAGCTTTAAAAAGGACCCGACGTCCGGCTTAAAGCCCGTCTCGGTGGGGCAGACGTCGTCGGGATGGGTCGCAAGATAGACGATCCCGCGCCTTAAGAGCGCGTCGAGCTTTTCGATCTTTGCAAATGTGAGCTCCGTATCATATGCAAGCACCGCCACATCGGGGTCCTCTTCGCCCACATGCACGCCCGCCGAGATAAATTCTTCCTTGACTTCCTCCGTCGCGACGAGATAAATCTGTTTTCCGCGGAAGTGTCTCAAGAGATAATGAACGGTCGCCGTCGCGGAGGTGTAGACGAGGTCCCCGTCCTCGAAGAGCCCCATGTTCCGCAGCTTCTCCTCATAGCGGAGGGCGGTCTTTGATGAGTTGTTGGTCAGAAAGACGATTCTCTTCCCCGCACCTCGCAAAAACGCAAGCGCCTCGGGGGCGCCCTCGATAAGTCTCTCGCCGAGGTATAGCGTGCCGTCGAGATCGAATAAGTATGCCTTTGTCTTGTCGTGGAGCTCGGATATCGTCATATACATTCCATGAGTCCGAAATCGCGGATGATCGCGGACAGCGAATAGGGACATCGTTCGGGTAAAATAGAGAGGGGCTGCAGGTTGGAAGCGGCCCTTCTCATGGGCTCGCCCGAGAGAAGAGAGACGTTTTTCACGATCTCCTCGTCGCGGCGGAGGGAGAGGAGCTGCTTTGCAAGGATCCCCCGGACCCGCTCGAGGGTGAGCGCGCGCAGCGCGTATTCCTCGGGCGTGGGAAGGGAGGGGACGGGATAGACCGTCTCCGCCTTCCTTGCACGGTCGGCGTAGTCGGGCGTGAAGTATCTGCGCGGCTTTCCCTTTTCGAAAAAGGCGGAGTAGAGGGCGGTCAGCTGGAAGAACGCCTGCCACATGGGGAACTTTTCCCCGCTCTTTTTGAGAAGGTCGGCAAGGACGATGCCCTCTCCCGTCAGCGCCCCGCAGCTCTCCTTTTTCCGCTGCCGCGCGTTTGCAAGCACGATCTCACGAAGGGAGAGGTCGGTCGGAATTTCCGCCTCCCAAGAGGGAACTTTTCCCCCGCGGAAGAGGGCAAGAGCCTGTCCCTCGATCTCCGCAAGCCGTGCAAGAAGAGTCCTCATATACCCGTCGCACAGGGTGGGGGAGAGGAGTTCTGCGTCGAGGAGCACTTCGCAGGGGCTCAAAGTCACGAAGAGGTCCTCTCCGTTGAGCTTGACCTTGGCTCTCTTTTCGAATGCGCCGTCGAGCCCGCAGTCGACGGGGAAAAGGGTACAAGAAATGCCGCGCACTTCCGAAAAATAGCGCGCGGCGCAAAGGAGCTTTTCGCTTCCCGCCGCAATGACGCAGGAGACGCCGTCGGGCATGGAAAAGAGGGGCAATGAGTCACCGTCGAAGACGACGGCGATCGTGCGCGGCGAAGCCGCCGCTTCATGAAATGCGGGAAGGTCTCCTTCAAAGACAAGCAGCGCTTTTGCGGAGACCGCAGAGAGTTTTTTTGCGAAAAAACTCGTCGTTGCGGCAAATTCGGGCTCGTCCTCTCTTCCGTAAAGCGTTCCCTCGTCGGGATTTGTCTTTGGCACGGAGTTTTCAGAGAGCCTCATGGTCCCCTCCCGTGTTAGATTGTCAAGTGATATTGATATTGTAACTTTTTTTCCGAAAAAAGTCAAGCAAAGAGGGGTTATTTCCGCTTTTCTTTTTCGGGAATGCGTTCGTTCTTCGCAGCCTTGGGCACGAACGCCGCGCCCGCCGCAAACTCTTCCATGACCTTGTAGTTTTCGTCGCGGCTCAAAAGAGTCGCCTCGGTATAGCTGTCGAAGAGGTGGAAGCGCGAAGCGTCCGCCTTGATGTGCAGGCACTCTCCCGCGTCGAGATCGACGCGCTTTTTTACTTTGAGCACGAGCTGGGTGACTCCCCCCACGACGGAGGAGCCCTTTTCGCTCCGGTTGAGGTCGCAGTAGAAGAGGGTCTCGGAGCCGAGCGATTCGGCGGCTTCGAGGGTCGCTTTAAGCTCTTCCTCCTCCTCTCCCTCCGCAAGGGAGAGGTCCTCGGGACGAATGCCGAAGATCACCCGCTTTCCCGTGTTGATGTATTCGTCGATGCTCTTGAAACGGTTCAAAATGACGGGCGGAAGTTCGAGCCTGCACTCTCCGAAGCAGACATAGACTTTGGAGCCCTCCTTAGCGATGGTCGAGTCGAAAAAGAGATTGATGGAGGGGGCGCCGAAATATTCCGCAACATAGCGGTTGAGGGGATAGTCGTACAGATTCTGGGGAAGGTCGACCTGCTGCAGTTCCCCGCCGCGAATGACCGCAATGCGGGTCGCAAGGGAGAGCGCTTCGGCGGGATCGTCCGTCGCATAGAGGAAGGTCGACTGAAGGCGGGTATGGAGCTTTACAAGCTCGCTGCGCATCTGAAGACGGAGTTTCGGATCGAGGCTCTTGAGCGGCTCGTCGAAGAGGACGGCTTTCGGCTCCCGGACGATGATGCGACCGAGCGCAATGCGCAGCCTCTGGAGAGTGCTGAGTCCCTTTGGTTTGCGGCCGAGATGTTCGGTGAGCCCCAAAATTTCCGCGACCGTCTTGACCTTGAGGTCAATGAGTTCCTTGGGGAATTTGCGGTGTTTGAGTCCGAAGGCGAGATTGTCATAGACGGAAAGATGGGGATAGAGGGTGTAGTCGGAGAAGACGATGGCAACGTCCCTCTCCTTGGCGGAGAGATCGTTGACGAGCTTGTCCGCGATCCTGATTTCGCCCCCCGTGATATTCTCGAGTCCCGCCGTCATGCGCAGGAGCGTGGATTTTCCGCTGCCCTCCGAGCCCGCAATGACGAGAAATTCTCCCTTTTCGACGTCGAGCGTGAAATCATCAACGGCTCTGCAACCGCCGGGATAAGTTTTTCCGATGTTTTTGAATGTAAGATTTGCCATAACTTCCTTGCGCCTTTGGTCCTTTATATGATTTTACAACAAAATCACAAAAAATGCAACAAAAATAACAAAATAAATCAGACTGCAGGTGAAATTGCGGCATTTTCTTCCGCCGGCGCTTCCATTTTCGCATTTTTCATGAGTTTTTTATACAGGATCAGGAACAGCAGCCCCTGCACAATGATGCAGGCGATCCAGGAAATGGGGTAGGAGAGGTAGAGCATCCAAAGCTCATGATACTGCGGCACGCGGAAGATCGTAAAGATCCACAAGATCCGGATCCCGCAGACGCAGACGAGGGTGATGATCATGGACAGCGTCGAATATCCCATGCCGCGGAGCATTCCGCTGAAGACGTCCATGATGCCGCAGGTGAAGTAGGTCATGACGATGTATTCGAGCCGCATGACGCCGATCTCGATCGCCGCCGTGTCGTTTCCGCAGTAGATTTTTACGAGCGGATTTGCAAGAATGAGCGCGATCCCGCCGATCCCAAGTCCCAGCACCGTGACGCAGGCGAGACAGAGCAGCGTAATTTTCTTGAGCCGCCCGTACTTCTTCGCGCCGATGTGCTGCCCCGTGAAGCTCATCGTGGTCTGATAGAAGGCGTCGAGCCCCGTAAAGACGAATCCCTCGATGGAGACGGCGGCGGTGTTGCCCGAGATGGCTGCTTCGCCGAAGCCGTTGATACTGCTCTGAATGATGATGTTGGAGATGGAGAAGAAGGAGCCCTGAATGCCTGCGGGAAGTCCGATCTTCACCATGGAGAAGAATTGCTTTTTATAGAACTTCATTTCGCCGTAAACGAAGCGGTGGGATTCCTTGATCCTCGACATATAGATGAGCACGAGTCCCGCCGAGATCGCCTGCGAGAGGACGGTCGCGGTCGCAACGCCGTCCACATCCATGTGGAAGCAGAGGACGAACAAGAGGTTGAAGATGACGTTGAGAATGCCCGCCGTGAAGAGGAAGAAGAGGGGCCGCTTGGTGTCTCCGACGGAGCGCAAAATCGCCGCGCCGAAGTTGTAGACCATGGAGAAGGGGATCCCCGCGCAGTAAATTTTGACGTAGAGCGCCGCCTCGTCGAGAATGCTCGCGGGGGTCTTCATCCAGGAGAGGAAGGTCTCCGCAAAGAGAATGCCGACCGCGCCGAACAATACTCCCCCGATGACGGACGTGGGTATGGCGGTGTGCACAAGCTCGTGCATACTCTTGTCGTCTTTCGAGCCGAAGTATTGCGCGGCGAGCACGCCCGCGCCGACGGAGAGCCCCATCAAGAGGTTGACGATCAGATTGATGAGCGCGTTGGACGCCCCCACCGCGGCCAGCGCGAGGGGATTTGACGACCTGTTCACGACGATGAGGTCTGCGGCGTTGAAGAGAAGCTGCAAGATCCCCGTAAAGATGATCGGCAGCGTATAGAGAATGATTTTTTTGAGGAGGGGGCCCTCCGTGAGGTCCACGGAGCCCTTCATAACTTTTTCTTTGGACATTTCTTCCTCGATTCACAAATAAAGCGGGATCCCTCCCGCGCACAGCCTGTCTATTTTATCGCATGATCCGACGAATGTCAAGCAAATTCCCCATGACCGTTCTGTGAAAGTTTTTTCTTCATATTTTGCTGAAAAACTTGACTTTGAGGCTGTTTTGGGATATACTAAGGGTGCCAAGCAATCATTACCTTCAAAAGGAGCGCAGATTTTCCAATTTTATAGGAGTTTTTCCACACCCATTTCAGAATTTAGCAAAAATGCAAATTCCATTATGTGGGTGTGGAAAAATCCGTGCTTCATAATGATTGTTTGGCGACGATCGGAGTTTGCGTTTTTCGTGCGCTGACTTCGGTCGGCGCACTTTTTTATTTTTATTCATTAAGGAGAAAGTAAAATGAGATGTAGGAATTGCGGAAGTACGAACTTACAGATCGTATCCAAACAAACAAGCGGATACAGCTACGGCAAAGGTTTGCTCGGAACACTGGTATTCGGTCCCGTCGGAGCGGTAGCCGGAATCGGCGGCAAAAATGAGTCCTCAACAGAGTATCATTGTATGGCTTGCGGGCAAATGGGCGATTTCATTGAGATGATTTTGGAAGCGCCCAAGGAAATAGAAATTAACAACGCCTTGCAGAGAAATGATGAAACAAAGTTACGTCAATTAAAATCTTATTATCGCAACATCGAATGGATCCCTCCGCAATCCACGCAAAATACTTATTTGAGAAGCTCTCATCAACCTTCGACGCCGAAAATTTTTTCGGACGTAAAAAAGGAGGAACGGGAAAGCATTACAATTCCCAATGGAACTACATCGGTTAAGGATTGCGCTTTCATATGTAATGAAAAGTTGTACCACATTACCATTCCCGATAGCGTAACTTCAATCGGACAGAAGGCTTTTTATGGTTGCAAAAATCTGAAAGAAATAATAATACCAAAGCAAGTAACGAAAATTGGAGTGGATGCTTTTTATGGTTGCAAAAATCTGAAAGAAATTATAATACCAAGTGGAATTACAAGAATTGACGATAAGACTTTCTACGGTTGCGAAAGTCTTTCAAGTATTACACTTCCCGTTGGGTTACTTTCAATTGGGGAATGGGCTTTTTTCGAATGTAAAAATCTTACAAAAATATCGATTCCGAGTAGCGTTACGTCAATTGGAGACAAAGCTTTTTGGTATTGTACAAGTCTTACAAGTATTACACTTCCCGTAGGTTTACCTTTAATTGGGAAATGGGTTTTTTGCGGCTGTGGAAATCTTACAAATATATCGATTCCAAGTAGCGTTAAGTCAATTGGGAATAATGCTTTTTGTGGCTGCAAAAGTCTTACAAGTATAACAATCCCAAGTAGCGTTACGTCAATTGAGAATAATGCTTTTTGTGGCTGCGAAAGTCTTACAAGTATAGCAATCCCAAGCCGTCGTATTAAGTCAATTGGTGCTGGAGTTTTTAGCGGATGTAAAAATCTTACAAAAATATCGATTCCAAGCAGCATTGTGTCAATTGGGAAGGAAGCCTTTCGGGAATGTGAAGAGCTTACGAGTATCGATATTCCCAATAAAGTAAATAAAATTGGAAAGAGCGCTTTTTCCGGTTGCAAAAATCTTACAAGCATAATACTTCCCGATGGATTATCTTCAATTGGGGATTTTGCTTTCGAGGGTTGTGAATGTCTTATCGGCATTACAATTCCCGATAGTGTTACGTCAATTGGGAAGGATGCTTTTCGGGGATGTGAAAATCTTGAAATCACAATTCCGGATAGCTTGTCAATCGGAGAAGACGCTTTTAAGGGCTGTAAGCGTGTTATAAGAAAGAGGAAAGACGAAACGTAATCGTAAGAAACGTGAAGACAAGCAAACGAACAGATGATGTAAAAAGCGCCCTTTTCGGGGCGCTTTGGTTTTTGCAAAACATAAAAGAACTCGTCAAGCAAAAAACGAAAAAATTTTTTTATTCTCAGGGCGATTTACTTTGACAATCGGAAAGATTTATGGTATAGTAGAGGAGACTTGAGAAGAATTGCAGAAGTACCCAAGAGGCTCAAGGGGCTCCCCTGCTAAGGGAGTAGTATCGGAAACGGTAGCACGAGTTCGAATCTCGTCTTCTGCGCCACGAAAAGGCACCTTTCATGGTGCCTTTTCTCATACTTTCATTCGGTTTTCATTTTTAAGGCTAAGCCTTTGCGGACGGCGGGAGCTCTTTTGTCCGCTTTGTGTCGAGGAGTGCTTTGTCGCTCGCGTTGAGAGGGGAGATCACGCTCTCGCCGAGCTCTTTTTCGACGTTTTCCCGCGCGGCGCCCGCGACCTTCCCGCCGCGCTTTGCGACCTTTCTATTCTCTTCGAATCCCTCGGGCTGTTCATGCTGTGAAATTGCTGTCGTGGTGACCTCAGCAAGCATGTTAAAGGTGAAGGGAGTCGAACCCGCGACGGTTTTGGACGGCGGATTTCCGCCTGTTCTGCGTCGACTCCCTTGGAAATACGTCTCTGTATTCCCTGCGGTCGTCTCCTTGTCCAAACGAAAATCCGCTCGCCCAAAACTGCTTCGCACTCCCCGCGGCGCCATTTTCGAGGGATTTGTGCCGAGGAGGAGGAAGGTTTACCGGACGTAAATCGACGACGACGCAGGCGCAAGGCACCGAAAAGGGCTCGCGGGAGCGTTGCGGGTTCGACTCCCTTCACCTTAAACCAATTCAATATCCGTCATGTTGTCGCGAAGGTTCTCTTTATGGAGACCCTTGTATTCTTTATACTCGCTTACTGTCATGCCGCTCCAGGCTTTTGTCATCTCGCTTGTGAGGATGGCGTATTCCTTACTCGTCTCGATCCCGCGTGCGCTCCATTCGTCTGTGAGGTGTTTCCTCACCTCGATGGCTTTCATGCGTTGGTTGATCCAGCTCTCGGGATAGCCCTTGGCACGGTAGTATTCCACGCCCCGCTGAATGGCTTTTTCGGGGTCGGCGATCTCATCGAGCCGCTCTGCGCCCACTTTTGCGAGCCACATCTTGAACGGCTCCGCCTTGGGGGAGGGGATGGACTGCACGAGGCGGAGAACGCCCTTTGTGTCGAGGACGTCGGTTAAGCGCATTTTCCCGTCTGCGGCGGGCAATTTCAACTGGTAACATTTTGTTACCAGTTCACTGCCTTCTGCGTTTAGGCGGCCTTTCAGGACTTTCCAGTACTTCCTTGCTGCCGAATAGTCACTGTCCGTCAAGACCGCGACGACGTCCACGACGGAAAAATACCACTCTTCCGCCTCCGCGTCCCACGCCGTTCTGACTTTTTTCTCGTTGAAAATCTGTAATTTCGTATTCATATTTTCTCCCGTCATGTTTGTCTTTGGAAATAAGAACATTTTATCACATTTTCTTCCGGAAGTCAAAAGATTTTATTAAGGTCTTTTATTTGCTTGACGGGTGAGGTCATCTTTGGTAGAATAGTATCACTCATCGGAGGGCAATGCAGTCGTAACTGCGAGCCGGATAAGATGTCGTACGGGAAACTTTCGGAGCAACGTCGCCGTAGCGGTCGTTGGATAAGAGACTACCCGTCCGAAGCTTATTCGGCTCTTTTTTTCGGGAGAAAATATGGACCTTACGCAGGGAAACCTCAAAAAAATCTATTTCAATTACTTACTCGCTTCCTTTGGAAGTACGCTGATTTCCATGATCTATGGGATCGTCGACATGGCGATGGTGGGTTGGTACGAGGGCCCGAACGCGACCGCCGCGCTCGCCTGTTTTTCGCCCATTTGGAACATCGTCTTCGCGATCGGTCTCCTGACGGGGATCGGCGGCGCGGTGCTGTACGGGAACGCGCTCGGCAAAGGGGAGCGGGAGAAGGCGAACGGGTACTATACCCTCTCGCTTCTGCTCACCGCGGGGATCATTTTGATTGTCTGGCTCGCCCTGATCTTCTTCGACGCGCCCATTCTGCGCCTGTTCGGGGCGGACGACGTCCTCCTTCCCTACGCGCAGAGGTATCTGTTCCCGCTGAAATTCTGCCTGCCCGTGTTCACCGTCAATAACTTTCTGTCCTGCTTTCTCCGCAACGATAACAGCCCCCGCCTGTCGACGGCCTCCGTGCTCGCGGGCGGCGTCTTCAACATCTTCGGGGACTGGTTTTTCGTCTTTGCTCTCGACATGGGCGCGATGGGGGCGGGAATTGCGACGGGCATCGGCGCATTCATCACTCTGTTCGTGCTTTTAAGCCACTTCTTCTCCAAGAAGAATACCCTCAAATTGAATTTCCGATTTCACTTCGGAAAAGATACCCTGCACATTCTCTCGACGGGATTTTCCTCCTTCTTTGTCGACGTCGCCATGGGAATTTTCACGATCCTTGCAAACAACCAGATTATGAGATACCTCGGCGCGGAGGAGCTCTCGATCTTTGCGGTCATCATTCAGTTGTTCACCTTTGTGCAGTGCTGCGCCTACAGCGTCGGGCAGGCTGCTCAGCCGATCATGTCGATCAATTTCGGTTCGGGCAGAGGGGACAGGGTCAGGGAATGCCTCAAATACGGGATCTTTTCCGCTGCCTTGTTCGGAATTTTCTGGACGGTTTTATCCATGGCGATCCCCAATGCCTTTGTGAGTATTTTCATGAAGCCGACGGAGGAGATTTTGTCCAAGGCGCCCTTTGCGATCAGAATTTATGCGACCTCTTTTCTGTTTCTTTCTCTGAACGTCGCATCCACCTACTACTTTCAGTCGGTCTTGAAGAAGACGGACTCCTTTCTCGTGTCCGTCCTGCGGGGGATTTTCATCAACGGAATTTTGATCTACGCCCTCCCCGCGATCTTCAAAAGCGGCACGCTCATCTGGTTCGTCATGCCCATCACGGAGACGATCACCCTCGTCTATGTGGTCGTGAGAATAATAATGGTAAATTTCGACGAAAAGCTTGCTACGCAATCTTTATCGTCGAGGAAATGAGGTCGATAGACAAGTAGTATTACGATTTTAGGAACGTCTCGTCGATAGCTTAGGGGATTCTTCGACGGTGGCACCCTATGGGTGCCTGCTCAGAATGACACGCTTTTTATTTACTTGTCATTTCGAGTGAAGCGTAGCGGAATCGACGACGCATCGTTCTATTGAGAATCCATACGCGGCGCTCGAGCCCCTTTTGTCATGTTGAGCGGAGCGAAGCGAAGTCGAAACATCTCGTCTTTAAAAGGGGCCCCTCGGTCGATAGATTGTTGTGTTTCCATTTTTTCTGCTCAATTTGGCATTGGAAAGAGATTCAAAACCGGTTTTTGCTTTCGAAGCGCATAATCACAAGCGGCTCGCGCTCCGCCATATGAGGCCATCGCGCCCGAAACAACAAAATCGTGTTTCGACGAAAATCTTTCCTTCGGAAATATTTATCGTCGAGGAAATGGACCTGTTTGCCTTGAATAGTTTGGTCCTCTCGTTCGCTTTCACGACAACAAGCCGCAAGCTGGCAAATTGAGTCGTGCAGCGCAGGGGAACCCTGCTCGCACCGTGGGATTTTAGAACAAAGGGCACTCATAGATTAAATTCTCTGTGCCCGAAAAAAGCTGCTTTTGACATAATTTTTTCTCCATTAGAACAGATAAATAATTATCTGTTCTTTTTTGCGTTGCAAATATTATATCATAGAAAAGCAAAGAAAACAACTTATCTGACCCAAAATAGTAACATGCCAAAAATTCCGAAAGATTTTGAAAACAGAATATCGCCTGCCTTCCGGGAAAGATTTTTGGAAATTGCGGAGGAGTTTGATTGTTCAAAAAAAGAGCTTGCCGCAAAATTCTCTGTGAGCGAATCCGTTTTGACGCGGGCGGAAATTTACGGAATCGTTCCGAGCCTCAAAATTCTCATAAAGATCGCAGACGCGCTGGAAATCTCTCTTCCTTATCTGTTGGGGGAGACGGACGACCGCGCGTTTTACCCTTCGGAAGAGGGGACTTCTTTTCATGAGCGATTGAAAGACCTGACAGAGGAAAAACATACGACTTATGCGAAAATCGCACACCATATGCCCTTTTCGAAGAATTTTTTCTATGAGTGGCAGAGAGCGAAGACGCTTCCTTCTCTTGATTACCTGCGAGTGCTCGCCGAGTTTTTCGACGTTTCGATTGATTATCTGTTGGGAAGAACGGACGAAAGATAGAGTTTCGTAGAAAAGCTCGCTTTGCGATCTTTCTCGACGAGGGAAAAATGTGTCTTGTTCATGACATGGAAAACGGCGCTTGACAGGGAGGGCGTCTTTTTTTATAATATAGAACAAGGTGAAGACATGAAGAAAGGGAAGATCGGGATCAATACCAAACAGAAGAAAGAGGAACTGATGCGCTATCTCGAGCGCATTCGGGACGAAGGGGGGAACGCCGTTGTGGACGTCAACCTCGGGGAAGGGGATACTCTCTACGACCCCTTGAGTTTGAAGGGAGACAAGGACCTCGACGGCGCCATCTATGACTATATCGAGGCGCAGACGAACGTCATTCCCGCCGCGATCCCTCTGCGCGTCCGATTCCACGGGAACATCCCCGAGGAGGAGCAGGAGGAGATCAAAAAGATCATGGATCGGCACTATGTCATGAAATCTTTCGATATTTCCTGGGATCTTGTGGCGAATTTTCGGAAGATGCTCTTTCTGATCATCTTCGGCGCGGTGATGCTCTCCGCCTATCTGTACTTTGCGATTTCGGGGAACAATGCGTTCTGGACGGAGATCCTCTCCATCATCGGCTCCTTCTCCCTGTGGGAGGCGGCGGACGCGCTCCTTCTCGAACGCCCCGGCCTCCGCCGCGAATACAGAAACAACGAGCAATTATTGCAAGAAAAAATAGAGTTTGTTCCGCTTCCGCCGGAAGGGCGGTAATACAACATTCTAATGACGCGCTTGGATAACAATAGAATGGCGCGTCGTCGATTCCGCTGCTTCACTCGGAATGACACGTTTTTGTCACCCTGAGCGCAGTCGAAGGGTCTCGGTCTTAAAATAAGGTGAAAGGGCGAGATTCTTCAACTTCGCAACGCGTTGCGTTGCTACGTTCAGAATGACAGAAGGGGAAAAGGCCGGCACTGCGCTACGCTCGGAAAGACACGTTACCCCACATGTCATGTTGAGCGTAGTCGAAACATCTCGCCTTTTGTTCTAAAATAATATGTGCGAGCAAAACCACGCTTTTGCGCTGCACGCCTCAATTTGCCGGCTTTCGGCTTATTGTCAATTGAAACGATTTTGAGGACGGGGCTATGGGAACTCGAGAGCCTATTTCCTCGAACGAAAGATTCCGCAGGAAGATTTCGTTCGAAATTTTTTACGCCGATTTCAGTAGTTTTACGGCGAGGACGGTCATGTCGTCCTCGGCATGGCCGCGGTAGCGCTCGAGGGCGCCCGAGAGAATTTGTTCGGCGAGGGATTGGGGATTCAGGGGACGAAGCCCTCCCAAGAAGGCGCACAGATCCGAAGAGGAGCCGAAGGCGGAGGAGACGCCGTCGCTCATGAAGAGCATGAAGTCGTTTTCTCCCATCTTTGCGCGAAGGGTGGAGGGACGGACGGTCTCGAGCATTCCGATGGGTAGAGAGTCTCCCTCGAGGACTCTGAGTTCGTCCTCGGTCATGATAAATCCCGCGGGGGAGCCGATCTTCACGACGTCCGCGTCTCCGCTGTCGAGGTCGACGGCGGCGAGGTCGAGGCAGGCGAAGGTCTCGTCGGGCGAGTAGGAGATGAGCCGATTGACGGTCGAGAGCACCGTCTCGGAGGGCATCTTCGCCTTATAAAAGCTCTCGAGAAGTGAGAGCGTCTTGTCCGAAATTTCCCTGGCGTTCTGTCCGCTGCCCATGCCGTCGGAGAGGGCGACCAAGAACCTTCTCTCGTCGATCTTCAGAATGGAATAGGCGTCTCCGCAGGAGTCCTCTCCCGCCTTGGGAACGCTGGCAATGCCGAACGCCGCGTCGAAATGGGGACGGCGTTTTAAAATATAACAGGTGCGGTTGGGGGCGAGGGGGATCTTCTCGCTGAGTGCGAGGGGGACGCCGATCGCCCTTCCCGCGACGGAGCAGAGCCTCTTTCCGGGGACATCCGAGGAGAGCGTCATGCTGACGGTGAGGTTGTTTCCCTCCCCATAGACGAAAATTTCCGAACTGAGAATGCCCGCGCTCGCAAGCGCCGCCGAGAGGGTGCTCTCTCCCTCCGAAAAGTTGTATTCCTCGCTCTGTTCGAGGGCGATGTCCTTGAGAATTTCACTGACGCCGTGCGCCTGCTGGGCAAGCAGTCTGCGGCTCTCCCGCTCGCCCTGAAGTTCCTTCGCCGTCGTGCGGTAGGCGGAGAGCAGCTTGTTCGCCGCAAACAGAAGTCCCGAAGTGTTTCTGCAGGCGGAGCCGACGTCCGAAGGCAGATCGATGAGGCTGACCTGTCCCTTCGCATAGCCGATCGCGATCAGCTTCTCCATGCTCGCATAGACGCCGGAGTTGTCGCATTTCTTCTTTCCGGGACAACCCTCGCAGAGGGTGGCGCGGATGCGGTCGACGATGATCGCGCAGTTGTTGTCCTGCGGTTCCTCCACGTCGAAGGCGCTCTCGATCTCGCGGAAGAGAGAGGAGACCTCATAGAGCCGCTCGCCGACGGCGCGGCGGTTGCGGTTGATCGCAATGCGCGGCAGGGCGTTCTCCCGATAGAAGAGAAGCGTCTGTTTGGCGAGACGGTACCACTTTTCGGGAAGGAGCAGACTCAAGATCACGGCGACGGCGCAGGGCAAGAGACCCAAAAAGATTGCCATGCCGTCGAGGAAGAAGAGCCCTTCGAAGAGGGAGACCGTAAAGAAGGAGAGCACAAACCCGATGGCGGCGGGGATCCTGCCGTAGGGAATGAGCATGAGCACGACGCAGGCGTAGATGACGAACTTCGCAAGCGGGAGGACGTTCAGATCGAGGAAGCACAGCGGCAGCGCGATCGCGACGGAGAAGGGGACGGCGGCGGCATTTTTCAGGAGAGAGACGCCGACAAGCAGCAGAGTGAGCGAAAGGCAGAGATAGACGATCTCCCCGAGGGAGCCGAGGACTCCGAGCCCGAGCACGACGAAGAAGAGAAGAAGCTCCGAGAGCTGTCCCGAGGTCAAACGGCAGCGGAAGACCCGCTTCATGAGGGAATAGACCGCCCCCTCGAAGAACGCCGAAAGAATAAACAGGAAGAAGGCGATCACAAGTTTCTGCAGAACGGGAGAGAAGGGAAAGACCGCGTATCCCTCGTGCGGAAAGAGAAAGATAAAGGGAATTTGGGCGACGGCGACATAGAGAAGCCGCTCGAGCCGCATTCTCAAATACTTTTTGCGGTAGATGGCAAAGACGAGCAGCAGCGCACTCGCCTGGCACAGCGCGGAGAGCGTCGCATAGAGGTTGAGAGAGACGATCGACGCAAACAGATAGGACGCGCTCAGGATAAAGGGGTCCATTCCGACATAGAGCGCGGCATAATAGAGGGGAAAGGAGAGCGGCTCTCTGTTCGGAAGGGCAAAGTTCATGAGGATCATGCAGCCGAGCAGAGCTATGTATTTTCCGACGGAACTCCATTCGACATTCGGGAGACGAATTTGTGATCTTTTCATAGGGTCACCTCACAGGATTTTCTCCATTATAAGAAAAACATTCCTGCGTTTTGAAAAAGAAAGCGTCTTTCTTTGTCGAAATTGAGGGTTTTCGTCGAAAAGGTTTCGAAGGAAATCTTTTCTGCAAAAAAATTTCCTTCGAGGAAATGGGCTCTCGAGTTCCCACATCTTGGTCGTCTCGTTCGTTTCAAACGACAAGAAGCCGCAAGCTGGCAAATTGAGTCGTGCAGCGCAGGGAAACCCTGGTCATGGGATTAATAACAAAGGGCACTCCACTGTCACCCTGAGCGTAGTCGAAGGGTCCCCCCGGTCGATAGACAAGTGGCATTGCGATTTTTGCAACGTCCCGTCGCTTGCTTAGGGGATTCTTACTTCGCCTTCGGCTCGTGAGGCGCGTATGGATTCTCAATAAGACGACGCGCCTTCGACGACGGCGCCCCGCGGCTATTGCCGCGGGGCGCCTGCTCAGAATGACAATTTTTCCTCGACAAAAAAACTGCGGACACCATCAAGGGCGTCCGCAAAAATTATGTATATATTCAATCGTAGGGGGCGTTCACTGCGCCGTCCGTTCCTTTCCTTTTATGCCTTATGGCAGGGCGAAAATTTCGATCGCCGAATGTTCGAAAGTGGAGTTCGCTCTTATGCCCCGCAATCAAAATGGTACGTCGGAGTACACCTTCCTTATAAGATCTTCGGGAAAAATTTCTTTGCCATCGGTCTTTCCCTTCCTTTAAATATTTTTAGTACGCTCTATATCGATCAGCGGCCCATTGGAGGATACCGTCCTTTTTAGATTTGATAGGTCTTTCTCTTTTTCCTCATCAACTTATGTGAGAATTTGCCCCATCGGAGTGTACCGTCCTTTCAAATATTTTTGGAATTTCAGTTAAAAATCGTGACCCATTGGAGGATACCGTCCTTTTTTTGATTTGGGTTTTTCAAGTTCAGAGTTCGTGGCCCATTGGAGTTTACCTTCCTTTTTTCGATTTTCGGATCTGCTTTTCTTAAGCGGTTTTCCTACCCATCGGAGTGACCTCCCGTGTTTTGTAATTTTATTATACCAGATATTTTTCGTTTGTCAATAGGGTTTTTGAAAATTTTTTAAAAAATTTTTCGTTAAATTTTTTTTACTTCTGCGAGGTGACCTTTGTCTCGAAGGTGGGAATGACGGCGGTCGGGAAGTAGTCCTTCCAGACGCGGTACTTTTTTGCGGAGGAGCGGTAGAGGTCGCGCTTGAGGTTGAAGAGGTCGCAGTCTGCGTTGACGATCGTATTCCAAAGGGAATGAATATATTCATCGAGCGTCTCCTTGGCGTTCTCCAAAATTTGGGGCTTTACGTCGTCCGAAGAGATGTCCTCGATGGGGGCGGTCGTCCCGCGGCAGCAGAGGCGCACCATCACGTCGAGCTTGAAGTTGACCTTCGGCGAGGTCTTCGTCTCGAGTTTGACGCTTCCCTTGTTTTTGAGGACGGTGAGGGTGATGGCTTTCTCCTCATCCTTCGTGCCGAAGGTGCCCGTCTCCACATTCCCGTGAAGAAGGGAGAAGGCGAGCGTCTCTTCCGGCGTGAGCACGTCTGCCATCTTCCCCTTGGAGAAGATCGCTGTTTCTTCCGCTCTGTAAATTTTTTCGGACTCGGATTGTCCGCCCTGTCCCCCCTGTCCTCCCTCCTGTCCGGAGGAGCCCTCTTCCTTGCTCGGGGAGGTCTTCTGATCCTCCGCCCTCAGAAAGGGCATATAGCTGCTCTCGGAGAGGGAGTAGTATCCCACGGCAAAATCCTTGAGGGTGTTCGGCATGACCTTTCCCGACTTTTCCGCTGCGTCCGAAAAGAGCTTGACGATCGCAAAGGAAGAGGTGTCGTCCGTTGCGCTCTTGGTGGCGAGAAATTCCTCCGCCTTTCCCTCGCAGACAGCGAGAAAGCAGGAGTCGTTCATGTATTCGTTTCGGAGAAAGTAGTTGAGTTCGGAGATAGTGTCCTCCTTCGCCGCCTCTTCACTTAAAAGTATGAGATTGCAGAAGACGAACTTGGGGACCCAGCCCGTCTTTGCGAAGATCTCCGTTACGCAGTCGGAGACTGTCGCGCCCTCCGCGTTGACTTCCACGCTTGACGTGCCGCCCTGCGTGCGGTCGTCCCCCTTGGGGACGGCGATCTGCGTCGTGAGCGCAAAGCCCTCCTCCGTCTTGTCGATGCCGGCGGCGAGAATGACCGCCGTCTTCTGCACGTCCACCAGCCCGAAGTCGTTGGAGAAGAAGGAAAAGAGAATAAAGCCGAGCAAGATGAGATAGAGCTTGAGGGGGATCGTCTTGATGAATTTATGAAGTTTCATGGCGTTTCCTCCTCAAAAGCAGCGCGAGCGCGGGCAGAAGCAGCGTAAAGACGGGGAAGATAAAGAAGATCTTCTCCGAATAGAAGTGCATGACGTTCCCGAACTCGTAGTCGAAGACGGCAGTCAGAATGATGAGCACGAGGTTGACCCCCAAAGAGAGCAGCGTGGGAAGATATTTCTTTCTGCCGAACGCCTGTAAAATTCCCTCGATGCCTGCCTGAATGGGGAGAGTCGTGTAAAAGATCATGACGAAGGCGAGGGCGTAGATGAAGAGAAAGTCCACCCTTCCGAGAACGGTCATTCCCGAGAAGTACTTGCTCGTCTTGGAGAAGCCGAAGATCTGGTTGACCGCCGTCTGCTCGAAGATCCCGTAGAATACGACGATAAAGAAGATGACGCACAGTCCGCCGAGAAGGTAGAAGAGGGAGCCCTTCCAGGCGAGTCCCTTTTCGGGTTCGATCTTTCCGAGGAGAAAGAGCAGAATGGGCGCGTCGAAGAACCAGCAGAAGGTGTAGCCGGTGCCCTGCAGGAATTTCATAATTCCCTCCGAACCGATGGGGAGAATGGCGCCGAAGTCCGCCTGCGTGACGGAGAGAATGAGAATGCCGACGATCCCGACGATCGCAAGGGGACCCAAGATGTCCCAGGTCCTGCCGTAGGAGATGAGCGGCTTTGCGCACAGGTAGGCGCTCAAAAGAAAGAAGGGCGCAAAGGCGACGAGGGAGGGAATGGTGTCATAGAAAGTTCCCTGGACGAAGGATTTCTGTTCGAGCAAGGGGACGAGGGAGACGAAGAAGAGAAATGCCGAAATGATCAGAATGACGATCCGCGCCGCGATCTTTCCAACGCTGTTTTCGAGAAGTTCGAAAAAGCTCTTGTTTCGCTTTGCGAGAAGCAGCACGCAAAAGACGGCCGCAGCCTGCAAGAGAATGTGCGCGATCGCGGGAAGGAGCAGATCGCTCCCCGCATAGTTTGCAAGCCGCGCGGGCAGAATGACGAGTTTTCCCACGGGCGTCACGCACGCGAGATAGAAATAGAGCTGCCGCGCTGTAATTTTTCGGGATGAAATGGATGTCATGATTTCTCCTCTAAGATTTCGTCGAAAAGCTCGCTTCGCGGTCTTTCTCGACGAGGAAATGGACTTTTGCGCCTTCACATGCTCAGTTCGGCGGTAGCGCCCGCCTCACCACGCCTCGCCACCAGCTCGGCTGTCGCGTTGCGCTCACAGCCCACCGGGCTGTTGAGCAGGAATGCAACGCTCCACTCGCGGTCGCATTCACAACGATGTGCGTCCCGTGGGGCGCCTATTGAGTCGTGCAGCGCAAAAGCGTGGTTTTGCTCGCACACATTATTTAGATTTTTACCTCTGTCATCCTGAGCGGAGCGGAATCGAAGAATCCCCTTGAGTTTCGACGGAACGTTCCCTTTTGTCATGTTGAGCGTAGTCGAAACATCTCTACCTTATTCAAAGGGCGAGATTCTTCGACTGCGTGACGCATTGCGTCACTCCGCTCAGAATGACATCGCTTTTTACCAATGTCATTCCGAGCGTAGTCGAAGGGTCCCTTGGGTCGTTAGATTGTAACTATAACGAAAAGCGTCGCGGGGTTTGGGACACCGTACTCGCTACGCTCGTGCGACCCAAGGAAAAAACAGTAGAAAGGTCGAAGCGCAAGTGTCCCAAAATTTTTTTTGGTTACTTTTTTTGTATTCGTAAAAAAAGTAACAACGCTCGTCTCGAGTGAGAGACAATCCCAAAGCGATTCCGCTTGGAAACCGCCTGTCATGCGGGAATGACGATCCCTCGGGGAAGACAAAGGGCAATCATTCCTTCGGGGCGTGTTTGAGTCTTGTCCTGTTTTGGCTGCCGATGGTGCGGGGACGCTTGTGAAGGGAGCCCAAGTTGTATTTGATGACGGAATCCCGCAGATCCCTTCCGATCATCGGCGAGAAGGGGGCAAGGAGAGGGGTCTCATAGTTCTCCGTCGTGACGAGATAGAGCAGAATGAACGCCGAGGCGAGAATGATGCCGTAAGTTCCGACGCTTCCCGCGATCAGCAGCATGACGAGCCGCACGACGCTCGTCACCTCGATGAGATTGGGCACGGCGTACAGCCCGATCGCACTGAAGGCGATGATGATGATCGCGGGCGTGGAGACAAATCCCGCGAGGACCGCCGTCTCGCCGAGGACAAGGGCGCCGACGATGGAGAGCGCCATGCCGACGTATTTCGGCATTCGGATGCTCGCCTCGTTCAAAACTTCGAGGACGAACAGGACGAGCAGCATTTCGAGAGAGGGGGAGAAGGGAATGTCCTGGATCGCCCCCGCGATGGACAGCAGCAGCCGCATGGGAAAGAGCTGCAGTTTAAAGAGCTGCGCCGCGACGTAGAAGGCGGGCAGATAGATCGCCACGATGAGCGCGAGAATGCGCACCATTCTCGTGAATGTCGCCCGGTATGGGGGCACAAAGTAGTCCTCGCTCGACTGAAAGTCTTCAAGGAGCAGATAGGGGACGGTCAGCGCGATCGGCGTGCCGTCGACGAGCAGCCCCACCCTTCCCTCCGCGATCTTCGCGCAGAAGATGTCCGGCTTTTCGGTCGTCCCGATTTGTTTCAAGAGGGAATAGGGCCTTGAGGAGAGAAAGTGGGTGAGGTAAGAGGAGTCGGGAATGAAGTCGATGTCGATCTCTTGGAGTTTTTGCTTGACCTCGTCGACGACGGACTGTACGCTGATCCCTTCGAGGTAGCAGACCGCGACAAAGGTGTTCGACCTTCTTCCGACGCTGAGAAATTCAATTCTCAGATCGGGGGACTTGAGCCTTCTTCTCACGAGAGAGGTGTTGATCTTGACGTCCTCGATGAATCCCTCTCTCGGGCCCTTGAGGGCGATGTCCGTCGACGGCTCCGCGATCGAACGGACGAAGACCTTCTTTGTGCCGACGACGATCCCCTCTTCCGCCCCCTCGAAGAGAAGGACGGGATTTCCCGCGAGGATCTCCTCCGAGAGCTTTTCAAGCTCCTTTTCGGTGCGCCGCTCGGGAGAGGCGATGCGCTTTTTGACCTCCTCTACGGTCGCCTCTCCCGCATAATGCAACAGGGGGTAGACGACTTGTTCGCCCAAGAGCTCCTTGTCGGTGAGGGGGTCGGTGAAGACGAGCGCAAAGGAGAGCCCCTCCGAGGAGACAAAGTCGAAGGTGAGAATGTCCTCGGCGGGCAGAATTTTTTTCAATTCTTTGAGGTCTTTTTCGAGTTTCCCCGTGATGTTCATGGGAAAAGTATGGGGAAAGTATTCAAAGTTATGCGTTCAACCCTTGCCAAAAGCAAAGAAATATGATATAATAGGTATTACTACTGATAGTTCGGCGAGGAGCCAATATCGATGAGCAAAAGAAGAACCCTTTTCATATGTTTGGGCGCACTGCTGGTTTTCGCGCTCTTTCTCGCTCTCTGCGGGCGGAAATTGACCGTCTCCGCGGAGGGGGATGTCGCCAAGGTGGGCGAGACGAACTACACCTCTTTTTCCGACGCCCTTGCAAACTGGACGGACGGCACGACGCTGCATCTGCTTTCAAATTGTTCCGCCCCCGAGGGCGTCCGCGTCGAGGGAAATAAGACGCTCGACCTCATGGGCTATACCCTGAGCGGCGACAAGACGCGGACGATCTGGATCGAAAAGGGCGCAAAACTCACCATCAAGGACAGCGCGACGACGGGAAAGATCACGGGCGGCGGCATCCGCGTCGAGGGAGAACTCTCAATTGAAAGCGGCACAATCACCGAAAATTCGTCGGCGGACGACGGCGGCGGGATCTTCGTGCTTGCGGGCGGCAAACTCGTCATGACGGGCGGCAAGATCACGGGAAACACTGCGGCGGGCAGGGGCGGCGGCGTCTTTGCCGAGGGCGAGGTCTCTCTGGACGGAGAAGCGGTCATTTCGGAAAATGTCGGAAAGGACGGAATGAGAAGCGATCTCTACCTTCCCGCAGGCAATCCGATCGAAGTCAAAGAGAATTTTATGGGGAGCGTGGGCGTACAGCTCTCCTCCCTCGAGGGAATTTTGAGTCAAAATTTTAAGGAGGGATTCTTTGCGGACGATCCCCTCTATGAGACGCGCAACACGGACGGAAGGTTGGAGCTTCGGCTCTCTCCTCTGACGACGGTCACCGCCTCCTACACGGGGGAAGAGACCCTCTTCCCGACGACGGGACTCGAGCGGCTCTCCAATCGTCTCGATATGACCCTTCTCAACGGGAACGGCGTCGAATATCCGAGGGAATATGTCCGCTCTCAGAAGCTCCGCAAAGAAGACGGCAGCGAGGGGGATCTTGCCGTCGGGGAAAACGTCATCGAGCTCGAACTCACGGGCAGGGACGGCGAGACGGCGATGGCAAGTTTTACGGTGAACGTCTCCGTGCCCGCCCTTCTCAAGGCGGAACTTTCCTATACGCAAAACCGCGTCTTCCGCTTTGACAGCACCCTGTCCATCGACGACTTTCGGGACGATCTGAAAGTGATCGGCCTCTATGAGGACAACCGCGAGCGGGAAATTTTCCCGACTTCCGAGGAGACTTCCGCACAAAACGGGGGATATATCACCGATCACTATGAACTTTCGGGGGATTTTTCCGAGCTTTCGGGCGGAAAGGCGACGATGACGGTCACGATTCCCCACGGGGAGAGCCCCATCATTTGCGAATTTTCCGTCGACGTCATGAAATACACCCTCTACACCTCGGAGATCGCCGTGAGCGAAGTCAAGATCGCCGAGGGGGAGGAGACCCGCGTGACGGCGGAGGACTTTGTGCCCTCCCTCCCGCAGGGGGTCAACGCGCGGGTGAGATTGAAGGGGACGGACGGGGAACTCGATTCCTCCGCCCTCACTTTCGGGATATATCATGTCGAAGTGCTCTTCTCCTCTGCGGACGGGGACAAGTTCGAGGTCATGGGGCCTTTGAAAGAGACCAAACTTCTGGTGTATACCACCGTCTATGAGGGCACGGCGGACGGCGTCTCCTATTCCGTCACCTGCCCCGAGGGAATTTCCCCCGAGTGGTCCTTCTCGATGGAAAAGAAGGATTCCAAGGCGTATTTGAGGAATGGTCTCTCCGTGGGAAGCATGTTTGAGTTCACCTTCTTCCCCTGGGAGAGCGAGGATATTCCACAGATCTTCGTCGTCAAGCTCGTGCCCGAGGGACATCTTGCGGAGAGGGACAAACTCTACCTCTTCCGCGTGAACGAAGACGGTTCGACGGAGGAAGTCCTCTCCGGACGGGAGAACGGATATCTCATTTTCGAGACGGACGATTTAAACGAGAGCACCTTCCTCATCGCCGTCGAGAACAACGACAATCTTCTCATCATTCTCTCCGTCTGCTTCGCCGTTCTCTGCGTCGGCTGCGCCGTCGGATTCGGAGTTTATCTGAAAAAGAGAAAATAGTTTTCGAACGAAATCTTCCTACGGAATCTTTCGTTCGAGGAAACCGACTTTTGCGCCTTAACTCGCTCACTCTCGCGGTCGCCTTGTTTCACACTAAGCGTGCGGTGGCTCGCAAACAGGGGGCGCTACCGCAGAATGGCGATTCTGCTCCGCGCAGTAAATTTTAGAACAAAGGGCAATGCGCCGTCCGCAAATGCGGACGGCGCAGTCGTTACGATGCCATTCCGAGCGCAGTCTCGAGAGTCTATTTCCTCGAAGAAAATATTGCGCAGCAAGATTTTCTTCGAAACTATTTTTCGTCACAGAGTGGTGCGAGCGCCGATTTTCCTGTTTGTTAGAGTGAAAGGACCTTCAGACCACTTGAAAGGAGTGTGATACAGTGGAAGATAAGCAGATCGTCGAATTATATTGGGCGCGCTCCGAGACTGCGATATCGGAAACCGAAAAGAAATACGGAAGGTATTGTCATTATATCGCGTATCAAATACTTTACAGTGACGAAGACGCAAGGGAAGTTGTAAACGATACCTATTTGAAAGTTTGGAACACCGTTCCTCCGCAGCGTCCCGACTCGTTAAAGGCGTATGTCGGTACGATCAGCCGTCAGCTGTCGCTGAATCGCTATGAAGGGCAACATACGCAAAAGCGCGGCGGGCAAGTATCGCTTGTTCTCGATGAATTATCCGAGTGTATTCCCGATCATGACAGCGGCGCAGATTTCGGCGAACGTGTGGCGCTCTCCGACGCGCTGAACCGCTTTCTATGGGCTTTGCCGCAGCGGACGCGGAACATCTTTGTGCGTCGGTATTTCTATCTGAGTACCGTCGCAGAAATCGCAAACGATTTTTCCATGAAAGAGAGCAATGTCACGATGCACTTGCTCCGCACGCGCAATAAACTCAAAGATTTTTTAAATAAGGAGGGCTTTGATCTATGAAAAATACGAACTTATTGCACGCTATGGACAATATCGACCCCCGGCTGATTTTGGACGCGGCGCCCGACATACCGCGGAAGAAAAGGGTAAATAAAAGGTGGGTAAAATGGGCTTCCCTTGCGGCATGTCTTTGCTTGATCGCGATTGCAGCCTTTACAATTACCCTGAAGCTCAATGATAGAGGCGATATCGTCGACAATGTTTTGCCTACCGACATCGATCACATCATCTGGAGCAGCGAACTCGGTCCCGATATCGACTCGAAAGAAGAATTTTCGGAGTGGAACGGGTTTTTCGTTGATCCCTCTCTGTATGATGCCTTGCAGAAGGATTCCGACGAATATATTGCCGTCATGATGACGAGAGCAGACGGACGGAAGATCGAAGAGACGGAAAGTGACGAGCTTCTTGCAAAAACCCTCAACAGAGACTATCATAACGGCAATCTGTATCTCTTTGTGACAAGAGATCAATTCCTTCATTGGAATTTGGATAACAAGGGCGACTATTTATTCTGTCTGGCTTCTCGCAGCGCCTATGAAGGAGCTGTCACCGAGGGGCCTGCTGAAGAGAAAGATCCCGTAACGGGCTCTCTTGCCTGAAGAGGAACTCAGAGCTTACTCCATTTAGGATGACCCTTCCGTTGATGGGTAAACCTTTCTGTCATTCGAATGCAGTCGAGGAATCCCATGGGTCGATAGAATGTTGTATTGCGATTTTCAGAACGTCCTGTCGAAACTCAAGGGGATTCCTCGACTACGCTCGGAATGACATGCTTTTTACATGCTCGCCTTTCGATGTCATCCTGAGCGGAACGAAGTGAAGTCGAAACATTCCGCTGGGTGGTTAGATTGTAACTATAACGAAAAGCGTCGCGGGGTTTGGGACACGTCGCAAGTGTCCCAAAATTTTTTTTGGTTACTTTTTTTGTATTTGTAAAAAAAGTAACAACGTTCGTCATGCGTCCATGACAATCAAAAGCGATTCCGCTTGTGAGCGAACGCCCGTCCGGCGAGAGGACTTTTCCAAAACAACCTTTTCGTTCTAAAATGCGGCGGCTGCACATAGTTTGTAACATGAAAGAATTGTACAAATTGTCCAAGGGGGAGGCGCTGTCTGCGTGCGAGGCGAGCGAGGCGGGGCTCTCGGGAGAGGAAGCAGAGCGGCGGCTCACACTTCACGGAGAAAATAAGCTGAAAGAGGGGAAGAAAAAGAGTATTCCCGCTCTTTTTTTCGCGCAGTTCAAGGACCTCATGACGATGATCTTGATCTGCGCGGCGGTCCTTTCGGGCGTGCTCGCCTACGTCACGCGCGACATGAGCGAGATCGCGGACACGGCGATCCTGCTCTTTATCATTTTATTGAATGCAATCGTCGGCTTTATCCAACAATTCCGCGCCGATTCGGCGATCGAGAAGCTGAAAAAACTCTCGAGCGCGACCGCGCGGGTCATACGGGACGGCAAAGTTATCGAGATCGACGCGAGCCGTCTTGTCGTCGGGGACATCATCGAACTTGAGGAAGGGGACAGAGTTCCCGCCGATTGCCGCGTGCTCTATAGCGAAAACTTCCGCTGCGACGAGTCGGCGCTCACGGGGGAGAGCAAACCGGTCAGAAAGCGGGACTGTATTGTTTCCAAACCCACGCTCGCCGAGCGCGAAAACGAGGCGCACCTCGGCACCTTCTGCGTGGCGGGTCATGCCCGCTGCCTTGTCACGGGAACCGGAATGGACACCGAGATGGGGGCGATCGCAAAACTTCTGCATGAGTCTCAGCCTGCGCCCTCTCCGCTCGACAGAACGATCTCAAAGCTCGGCAAGATCATTTCCGCGACCGTGCTCACGGTGGCGGGGATCCTCTTTTTGGGCGGCATTTTGGCAAGACGGGTCGGTTTTTTGGAGAACGTCATGTCCGCGGTCGCCGTCGCCGTGGCGGCGATCCCCGAGGGAATGGGAGCGGTCGTCACGATCATCCTCGCCATGGGCGTCCAGCGCATGTCCCGCGCCCGCGCCGTCATGCGGCGGCTGTCCGCCGTGGAAACTTTGGGGAGCTGCTCCTGTATCTGTTCGGATAAGACGGGAACCCTCACCAAAAACAAGATGACCGTCGAGGGGATCCGAACGGTCTTCACCTCTTCCGAAGAGGAGAGATTTACGGGAACAAACGCGCAGAGAGAGCTTCTGCGCTGTATCCGCTTCTGCCACACGGTCAAGGGAGAAAAGGGATCCTATGTGGGGGACCCGACGGAGATCGCCCTCGTCGAATACGCCGACCGCTGCGGATTTTTCGAGGATGGGGTGACTCTTTCGAGCGAACCTTTCTCCTCCGAGCGCAAGATGATGAGCGTCGCAGTGCGGACGGGGGGTCAGAGCGCCCTCTTTGTGAAGGGCGCTGCCGAGGTCATCTTGAAAAAGTGCGCCTTTTATCGGGACGGGGAGAAACTTCTGCCCTTCGGTCAGAGCGAGAAAAAGAAAGTTTTGGAGGAGATCAACAACTTCTCTCAAAAGGCGATGCGCGTGCTCGCCTTTGCGGAGGGAAGTTTCGAGGGCAGTATTCGCGAGGAGGGGCTCATCTTTTTGGGACTTGCCGCGATGTACGATCCGCCCAAGGAGGGCGCAAAAGAGGCGGTGGAGGCCTGCCGCCGCGCGGGGATCCGCACGGTCATGATCACGGGCGACAGCGTCGGGACCGCCTTTGAGATCGCTAAGCGGCTCGGCATCGCAAAGACCCGCGGCGAGGTCGCCACGGGAGAGCAAATTGATGAGATGGGTGCGGATTTCGAGAAACATGTGCGCGAATTTACGGTATTTGCCCGCGTGAGTCCCAAGCACAAATTGGAGATCGTCCGCGCCCTTCAAAGAAACGGCGAAGTGGTCGCCATGACGGGCGACGGCGTCAACGACGCGCCTTCTGTACGCGCTGCGGACATCGGCGTTGCCATGGGCACGGGTACGGACGTCACAAAGAACGCCGCCGACATGGTCATCACCGACGACGATTTCTCGACGATGGTCGGCGCGGTCGAGGAGGGGAGAAACGTCTTCTTCAACGTCAAAAAGACGATCTCCTTCTTCCTGAGCACCAATCTTGCAGAGGTGCTCGCCGTGCTCTTCGTCACCCTCTTTCTGTGGAAGTACGACTTTTTGACCTCGACGCAGCTTCTCTGGATCAACCTCATCACGGACTCTCTTCCCGTGCTCGCCCTCGGCGTGGAGCGCACGACGGACTCCATGAACCGTCCGCCCGTCTCCATCGAAGAGCTGTTTTCGAAAAAATCTTTGAAGAGATACCTCTTTTTCGGACTCACGCAGACCCTTCTCGTCGTCCTTCTGTTCGTGTTCGGCTTGAGGGCATGGGGGAACGGACCCGCGAGCACCTGCGCCTTTCTCACCCTCTCCCTTCTCGAACTCTTCCATGCCTTCAACGTGCGGGAAGAGGAAAAGCCGACCCCATTCAAAGAGTTTTTCTCGAACAAGACCCTTCTCATCACGATCGCCCTCGGGATTTTGCTGAATGCGGTCCTCGTCCTTGTTCCCTTTTTGCGGGTCGCGTTCGATCTGAGCCCCCTGACGGGCCCTCAATGGGTCGCCGTGATGTGCTGTTCCTTTATCATCGTGCCGATCGGAGAGTTGTATAAAGCAATTTCAAGCCGTCCCCGCAAAGAGCGTGAAAAGTTCAGTATTGGCAGAACCGATAGCCCCGCTCCCGATAGTAGGAGATGATCTCGGGAAGGGCCTCCGCCGTCGCACGGTGGGTGGCGGAGTCGTGCAGGAGCAGAATGACGGTGGACTTTCCCTCTGACGTCTTCACGGTCTCCTTCACGAGGCGCTCCGACGAGGCGTTCTTGATCTCTTCGTCGCCGCAGACGGCGTTCCAGCCGACGACGCGGTAGCCGAGCTCTTCGAGCAGTTTCGTCTGCCGTGCGCGCTCCTTGAGCTTTCCCCCGCCCGGAAAGCGGTAGACCTTCGGCTTGATCCCCGTGACACGGGCGATGACGTTTTCGCAGGTCGCGACGTCCTTTAAAAGGGATTCGTCGGAGGCGTAAATTTGATTGTATTCGTGCGTGGCGGAATGCACGCCGAGCGTGTGTCCCTCCGCGGCGATGCGGCGAAGGGTCGCCTCGCGGTTATAGACCCTGTCGCTGACGATGAAAAAGGTCGCCTTGACGTCCTCTTTCTTTAAAACATCGAGAATTTTCCCCGTCACGACCGTGCTGGGCCCGTCGTCGAAGGTGAGATAGACCCTCTTTTCCTCTCCCATCTTTTCATCTTTCTCCTCTCCTTCCGTCTCTGTCTCCTGTGCGAGGGAGAAGGTCGGAGAAATTTCCATGGCGCGGATCCCGAGGACCGCAAGCAGTGTCAACAGAGCCACGAGCACAAGCGCGGGCGTCAAAAACTTCTTATACATATTTTCAGTATGCGGCAAAGCCGAAAGTTTATTTATTTGCTTGCCTCGGCGGCGCACATTGTGATATACTTTAAAATATGAGAAACTACGGGATCAGCGAGGAGAGTGCACGGCGGGAGAGACTTTTGTCCCTCTTTTATCAGCGATTCGGCAGAAAATCTTCTCTGCTCCTCTCCTCTCCCGGGGGCGCGGAACTCATCGGGGGACTGACGGAGGACCACTTCGGAAAGGGGATCTGCACGGCGATCTCCCGCGATCTGCTCTTTTGCGCGGACAAGCGTCCCGACGACCGCGTGGAGATCGGGGCGGAGGGGACGCCTTTGCTCTCCTTTTCCGTATATGATTTGGAAAACCGCGAGCGGGAGCGGGGAAAGCTCGTCTCCCTGGCGCGGGGCGTTCTGCGCTATTTTCGGGACAGGGGATTTTCCTTCGGCGGGTTCTCCGTCTTCTTTCACAGCGAACTTCCGCAGGGCGCTTCCTTCCCCGCGGCGTTCTCCGTGATTCTTTCAAAACTTCTCGACATCCTCTATTTCGGGGGAAAGCTCTCCGCGGTCGACTGCGCGGCGGCGGGGACCTATGCGGAAAGATTCGCCTTTTCGCAGAGCGACGCATTCTCCGAGCATGTCGCCATCGCGAGCGGGGGCTGCGTGTACATCGACTTTGCCTCGGGCAGAGAGGCTCTCCCCCTCCCCTTTCCAAAGGGGTATGGGTTTGTTTTGACCGATCTTTCCGACCTGTTCGAGCCCGTCCAAGGGCTGATCTCCGTCAAAAAGGAGATGAGCGCCGCGGCGGCATACTTCAACCGACGGCTTTTAAGCGAAGTTCCCTTTGCGGAGTTTGAGGAACAGCTTCCCCGATTCAGAAGAACGGTTGGGGACCGCGCCGCCCTCTGTGCACTGCATTTTTACGAGGACTCCCGCCGCGCCGACCGCGCCGCCGCTGCCCTTAAGGACGGAGATCCGGCCCGCTTTTTCCGCTGCGTCAACGAGTGCGGGGAGCGGGAGAGGGAACTTCTCGGCGATTGCCGCGGAGAAGACGCCGCCGCGCTTTCCATGCGGCTGGGCGGACTTTTGCTGAAGAGAGGCGCGACGAGACTCAACGGAAGCACCGTCCTCGCCATTGCCGACGAGGAAGAGCGCACGCCCTATCTGAGAGAGATGATCCGCCTCTTCGGCAGAGACAGGGTCAAAATCGCCGAATACAAAGAGTAAGTTTTTATTTCGACGAAAAGCTTGCTACGCAATCTTTATCTACGAGGAAATGAACTCTCGAGTTCCCACAACTTGGTCCTCTTCTTCGTTTCAAATGACAATAAGCCGAAGGGGTTCGGCAAATGGGGTGCCGCTCCGGCAAGGGAACCTTGC